>CAKZLG010000151.1 GCA_937125035.1 uncultured Maribacter sp.
CGAAAAAATAGGGAATTTCATCGATGCTCAAAGGATTATGGATATTTTTAGGTCCGAATCTACGAAACCACATTTATTACCATGGGTACCAACCGTATGAATGTCTTGAGGGCATTGCCATTACTGCTCATCATTACCTTCTTTTCCTCTTGTCAAAAAGACCACGACCTTGTAGCTTCTTACGTCATCCAAACGGCCCAGCCCTTAGTGCCGCAAAAAGGCGAACTGGTCAAAGAGGGGAGTACTACGATCAAAGACCAAGACGAAAAGGTGCTCTCTCGATCACGGGTAGGGAAATAGGTTTCTAGATAGGATTGCCCAGAAGTTCCATTCATTTTTCAGTCTCCAACAAAAAGGGTTGTCTTTTGGCTGTGCGAAGTTTGCAACTTCGCCCCAGCTAGCCCCAAGCCGACTGTAGTGAGCGAAGAAGAAGTATTACGCTTGTGCCGTCAAAGCTATGCTTTAAATTTTTTGAGCCTCCTATAAAGCGCAATACCTTCACCATTCCATTCCTAAAAGTTTATTTCTAGGCCTCACTATAGCGCAACAAAGGTCATAGCCAATTGTTCTCAGAATTCGAAATATAAGGCAATATGTGGCTCAGGGCTATCCCCAAGCTTATTTAGAGGCACCTTTTCATCCAATAAAATGGCGCCAGATCCTTCTTTTTTAAGCGGAAGATTTATGCTTTAGAAAGCGAAACACTAACTTTGGGTTTATGCAAAAACTTCCCCAACCCCTATTAAAAAAGATGGCAGACCGGAGGGCCACTGGTGGCCTGCGGAGCTTGCCCCAGAATACGGGACTCGTTGATTTTTCGTCCAACGATTATTTGGGCTTTGCCCAGAATGAGGCCCTGTTCTCCAAAAGCTTTCAGTTGCTGCTTACCGAGAACATCGCCCAAAACGGGGCCAGCGGCTCACGTTTGCTCACGGGCAACCATAAGTTGTACGGGGTGCTGGAAACACTGTTGGCAACCTTTCACGAGGTGGAGCGTGCCTTGGTATTCAACTCGGGCTATGATGCCAATATGGGGTTTTTTGGTGCCGTGCCCCAGCGGGGGGACCTTGTTTTTTACGATGAGCACATCCACGCCAGTATGCGGGATGGCATCCGTATGGGCTTGGCCAAGGCGTACAAGTTTGCCCATAACGATATAACCGCCTTGGAAGCCACAATAGACCAAAATAAAGATGGTTTGGGCCCTGAAGGGGTGGTCTACGTAGTTACGGAAGCGGTTTTCTCCATGGACGGGGACAGCCCTGATTTAAAGAAATTGGCCAAAATGTGCCTGTCAAAGGGCCATCATTTGGTGGTGGACGAGGCTCATGCTGTTGGGATTTTTGGAAATAAGGGCGAAGGCCTCGTACAGCACTTAGGGCTACAGAAACAGGTCTTTGCGCGTATCGTTACCTTTGGGAAGGCCCTGGGCGGCCATGGGGCGGCCATTTTGGGCACTGAGGATCTAGTGGACTATCTCATGAACTTTGCCAGAAGCTTCATCTATACCACAGCACTTACCCCGCATACCCTGGCCACTATAATTTCAGCCTACGGCTTTTTACAGGAGCAGGGCCTGGAGGAACGGGAGCGGCTTCACGAACATATCCACTACTTTGGCCAACGGGTGGAGGCCTTGGGCTTGGCCAGGCATTTTTTGCCGAGCCTATCGCCCATTCAGTCCTGTGTGGTGGCGGGCAACGACAAGGTGCTTACACTTTCGGGCCATTTAATGGACAAGGGTTTTGACGTAAAGGCCATTCGTTCCCCCACCGTGCCGGCGGGCAAGGAACGGTTGCGGTTTTGCCTGCACAGTACCAACAGTGCAGAGGAAATGGGCTTGGTGTTGGAATTATTGTCCAAAAAGATATAAGGGCACATGGCGGAAAGGTTTTTTCTTCTGGCCACCTTTGAGTATGTGGCCGATGTACAGATCGTAAAGGGAAAATTAGAATCCGAGGGCATTCCCGTGTTTCTGCGCGATGAAAACACCTTGAATTCAGATCCGCTGATCAGCAATGCCATTGGCGGTGTAAAACTCATGGTCTATGCCAAGGATAGGGAAAGGGCTTTGGAAATTTATGATGAGATCAGGGCCTACGCGCTGGATGGTAACGGCAATCCCGTGGTCTGTCCCAATTGTAAAGCCGCCCGGTCAGAGGCCTACTATAACAGAAAGGGCCTTTTTTATAAACTTTTCCCATTTTTTGAAAAAAGAAAATATAAGTGTTTAAATTGTGGTATCATAACTAAACCCATGGAGTAATGCAGCGCATTTTTGTAACAGGAATATCTACGGAAGTTGGTAAGACCATGGCTTCGGCCATAATCACGGAGGCTTTGGAGGCCGATTATTGGAAGCCCATACAAGCGGGTGATCTGGACAATACGGACAGTGACAAGGTGAAAAGGCTCATCAGCAATACCAAGACCACCATCCATCCCAGCAGTTATAAGTTAAAGCATCCCATGAGTCCCCATGCTTCGGCGGACATTGAAGGGTTGAGGATAGACCGTTTCCATATCAATGAGCCGGAAACCGAGAACCATCTGGTGATCGAGGGTGCCGGCGGTATCTTGGTGCCCCTGAACGAGGAGGATACTATTTTTGACATCATCATGCCCAATTATAAGGTGGTAGTGGTTTCCCGGCATTATCTGGGGAGTATTAACCATTCCCTGCTTACCCTCAACTGGTTACAGCACAAGGGCTACGATGTCTCCATTTTGT
>CAKZLG010000152.1 GCA_937125035.1 uncultured Maribacter sp.
AAAATATACCCGTTGTGTAACGTAAGTTACCAATATGGCAAAACAAACCCCTTACATTGAGGGAATTAATAAAAAATAAAGAGGTATGAGTACACATCATCAAATTTTGATCATAGGAGGGGGCACGGCCGGTATCATGGTGGCGGCCCAAATGATAAAACATAAAAAGGCAACGGACGTTGCCATTATTGAACCCTCCAACACCCATTATTACCAACCGGCGTGGACTTTGGTGGGGGCCGGAACGTATGACTTTGAAAAAACAGCTAGGCCCATGGCCTCTGTAATGCCCAAAAAAGCAACGTGGATCCAGGACAGGGCCACTGGCTTTGACCCTGACAACCACGTGGTACTTACAGCAAGCTCTGGTGACATTACCTATGACTATTTGGTCGTGGCCCCTGGCCTGGCGTACGACTTTAGCCTGGTACCCGGTTTGGGCGAGGCCATGGACAAAGGTGTGGTGTGCAGTAACTACACCGACCCCAAGCATACCTGGAACGTCATAAAGAACTTCATGGGGGGCACTGCGCTCTTTACCCAGCCTACCACCCCCATAAAATGCGGTGGGGCGCCCCAAAAGATCATGTACTTGGCCGATAGCCATTTTAGGAAGCGGGGGGTACGTGATAAGACCACCATGGTCTTTGCCACTGGGGGAACGGTCATTTTTGGAGTCAAGGAAATCGCGGATACCTTGATGGAGGTTGTGGACCGAAAGGACATTAATCTGCGCTTTCACCATAAGTTGGTCTCCGTAGACGCTGAAAACCAGATTGCTTGGTATGAAATGGGCAAGGAAGTAAGCGCGGAGGGTTGCGTGGTCATTACAGGAACTGACGGCAATGAGCTTACCTTGGACGAGTCCTTCCAGTACAACCATAAGGACGTAAAGGCGAAGGTAGACGGTGCCCGCTATGGCATACACTATGACATGCTGCATACCGCCCCACCTTCTGTAGCCCCAAAATTTGTGAAGGAATCCGTTTTGGTAAACGACGCTGGTTGGCTGGATGTGGACCATAAGACCATGCAGCACAACCGCTTTCCAAATATCTTTGGCCTAGGGGATGTGGCAGCACTGCCTACGGCCAAAACGGGGGCTGCCATCCGAAAACAGGTGCCCATTGTGGTGGATAATCTACACCTGCTCATGAGCCAGAACAAAATGGGCACTATGGTCTATAATGGCTATTCCTCATGCCCTTTGGTGACCGATTATGGAAAAATGGTCTTAGCGGAATTTGATTATGACAATAACTTTATCCCCGATCCCAAACTGAAGCAGATGTTCATCAAAGATTCCTCTAAAGAGCACTGGCGCCTATGGATGCTGAAGAAATATGGGCTTCCTTATCTGTATTGGAACAAGATGATGAAGGGCAAACAGGTGTAGGGCGAAGTAAAAAAAGCAAAAAACCCCCAACGATTTGTTGGAGGTTTTTTTGTGGTCTCGGTTAGCCGTTCTTTTACACGGAGGGTTCTATAGCGGGTTATTGGAAATCCTGTTTTATAGTGCCAGACTACGGTAAATAAAAAATTCAATTTTGATATTCTTCCTAATGGCAATTTCTTAATAATTAATGAAAATCCAGCCTTGTAGGGGTGCGCTACCATCGCCC
>CAKZLG010000153.1 GCA_937125035.1 uncultured Maribacter sp.
GGGGTGGTCAGTGTAAAATGGAGCCCTCGGAGAAAATCATTGAAATTGGCCTGGCTCAGGAGTTCCGCACTGCCTTCCTTATCCAGGATATTGTTCTGAAAAAATTCCGTGTCCAAAGGAATACGTATTCCAGGAGCTATTTTCGTATTGTTATTGGATTCATCAATATCCGGTGTTTCCGGGTCATCTTCCTGGGGCAACAATATTTCCTTGTTGCTGAATTCCACGGGGCCATTGAACAGTATATCTGAGACAAAAGCAGGCGAGAACTCTTGCGAGGAGTAGTAGGACTGGGCCTCTTGAAAATTGGCATTGGGGTCCAAGTCCCTTAAGAAGAACGTGGAACGCTCCACTTTTAGGTTAAAGATCACCTCTTGGTCCTTGAATTCCTCAAAGGTCTTGTTATTGTAATAGACACTGTCCAGCTCTATCTGCCTTGCAAAACCATCGGCCAAAATCGGTGTATCATCCGTGTCATTGAGCCCATCAGAATTGGCATCCACACTATTTGGGTCCAAGGGATCGGTGTTTGAGCCCTGCTCGTTCCTATTGGAGACCCCATCTGCATCACTGTCATTGTTGGGGTCTTCCGGCAAGGTGTCAAAAGCATCTTCAACCCCATCCAAATCCGTATCCCTGGCCGTATTCTTGGTCAGATAAGGAATATAGAGAACTACTTCCGTGACCGTCTCGTTTTCGGGTATGGTGGTGATGGAATTATCGGAATCCGCCCCATCCTCAATACTTTGGGAAGAGACACCAAATGTGGGGTTGGTATTGGGCAAGGAAAGCTGCGAGGTGACCAGAGCCTCGGTGGCCCCATATACCGGATCGTTGAACGTGCCCAATTGGTAGATTCCCAATTTGTTGGTCTGTACCGCCGCTACATTTTCATTATAGGCAAAAACATCAAAGACCGCCTTTCCCGTGGTGAAGGGCTCTGAACCTACAACACCAGCGCCAACGGTGGTCAATTCCTCTTCACAGGAAATAAAAAAGGACACGACCAAAAGCATGCCCAACAATGCTGGAAAGGGGTACTTGAAATTAAAATTCATTGAAATTATTTTAAAACTTCGGTGTTATAAAAATTTGCGTAGGCTTCCTCAAATTCTTGAAGGGGTACATACGGCAACACAGGTTTTTCAAGGTTGGAAATGTGTTCGTTCAATTCATCCGGAATGTCTTGGGAGGCTAAAATAACGGCATCCGAATAATCCACGGCCACTTTTAACAAATTATTATACGTGGGGTCTGCCAGAGCGGGGATCTCGCTTTCCGGAATACCATCAAAGGTGATGCGTTTCAACATATCCTTGTCCAATGTGCCCTCAAAAGACCTGCCATATACGGACAGAACGATCTTACTGTCCGCGAACAAGGGCTCATCCGCATAATATTTCTTGAGGTAGAGGGGCAAAAGACTGGACATCCACCCATGTACATGAATGATATCCGGTGACCAATTCAATTTTTTCACGGTCTCCATGACCCCTTTCGCAAAAAATATAGCGCGCTGGTCATTGTCCGCGAATAATTGGCCCTGTTTATCAGTAAATGTGGCCTTGCGCTTAAAATACTCCTCGTTGTCTATGAAATACACTTGTATGCGTTCCCTGGGTATGGAGGCCACCTTTATGATCAATGGCATATCCATATCATCAATGACCAGATTCATCCCGGAAAGACGGATGACCTCGTGCAATTGGTGCCTCCTCTCATTAATGTTTCCATAACGCGGCATGAATATCCTGATCTGGCCACCATTGCTGTTGACCATTCTGGGCGCTTCGTACGACATGAGGGAAACTTCGTTTTCGGGTAGGTAGGGCACTAATTCTGAAGATACGAACAATATCTTTTTACCATTCATAGAGGCTATTTTTTATTTTTCGCTTGAACGTAGCTGCAAAATTACAAAAAATAAAGAGATTAGCCGTATTTATAGTAAGTTTGCGCGCTAATGAACATTTTACATGTGGGTAGCGGAAACCAAGGAAAAACTGAAGGAGTACCTTTTAAACCGAAAGGCGAATGGCACTTTGGCATTGGTTCCAACCATGGGGGCCCTGCACCAAGGCCATGCTTCCTTACTGCAAATGGCACTTTCCCAAAACGATCATGTAGTGGTCAGTATCTTTGTGAATCCCACCCAGTTCAACAACAAGGAAGACCTGCTCAAGTATCCGAAGAAATGGGACGAAGACCTTGCATTGATAGGGGGCATCTCCCCAGATATCATCGTTTTTGCGCCAAGTGTAGCGGACATCTACGCCAATGAAGTGGAACCAAGGCACTATGATTTCAATGGTTTGGACAAGGTCATGGAGGGTGCCTTCCGCGATGATCATTTCAATGGCGTGGGCACTATCGTAGAGACCCTATTCACGGTGGTGGCGCCAGATCGCGCCTACTTTGGTGAAAAGGATTTTCAACAATTGCGCATCGTTCAAAAACTGGTTGAAATCCGCAACATCCCGGTAGAGATCATTGGCTGCCCCATTGTCCGCGAAGCCAACGGACTGGCCATGAGTTCCAGAAATGAAAGGTTGAGCCCTCCTACCCGACAAAGGGCAGGGTTCATACACCGCACCCTACTGGCTGCCAAGACTATTTTTGGCACGAAAGATGCATTGGAAACCAAGGAATGGATCAAAGGGGCCTTCAGTGACCAAGAAGGTTTTGATCTGGAATATGTGGAGATTGCCGATGTGGAGACCCTGACGCCCGTTCTAAGAAAAAAGAAACATTCAAAATATAGGGCATTTATTGCCGTTTATGCCGAAGGGGTCAGGCTCATAGATAATTTGGCCTTGAATTGATTAATTTTGTCGCATGCAAATTGAAGTAGTAAAATCGAAGATACATAGGGTAAAGGTCACTGGGGCGGACCTCAATTATATTGGGAGCATAACCATAGATGAAGATTTAATGGATGCCGCCAATATCATTAGGGGTGAGAAAGTGCAGATCGTGAACAACGATAATGGCGAACGCTTGGAAACCTATGCCATTCCTGGTGCCAGGGGAAGTGGGGAAGTCACCCTGAACGGTGCAGCGGCCAGAAAAGTGGCCGTGGGCGATGTACTCATATTGATCACCTATGCCAGAATGGATCTGGAAGAGGCCAAGGTATTTAACCCGGCCCTTGTATTTCCCAACGAGGCCACTAACCTGCTGAACTGAATTTGTCCAAACGCTTAAAAAAACAACTTAAGATCATACTCCCAATTGTACTGGGAGTTTTTTTGGTTTGGTACTCTTACAACGCCACCAGTGCTGAAAATAGGGCCCAGATCCTAAGATATGTGAAAGAGGCCGATCCTTTTTGGGTGGGGCTCTCCGTACTATTGGGCATACTGGGCCATGTTTCCCGGGCCGTTCGCTGGAACTATTTGTTGGAGCCCATGGGCTATAAACCTAAATTGAGCAACAATGTACTGATCATCCTTATGTCCTATTTTGCCAATCTGGGCATACCGCGTACCGGCGAAATTTTAAGGGCCACTGCCTTGGCCACTTATGAGGATGTTCCGTTTGAAAAAGGTTTTGGCACCATTGTTACGGAGCGGGTGGTAGATGTGGTAATGCTTCTCCTCATCGTCTGCCTGACCCTCTTCTTACAGACCGATGTTATTCTGGATGTCCTACAAAAAAAAGGCATTAACCTTACAGGCATTTTCCTCTTACTGGCCTTGGGCATAGTGGGCATGTTGATCTTTGTGACCTTTGTCAAAAAATCTTCCCACCCATTTGCCAAAAAGGTAAAATCTTTTGTGAACGGACTTTTGGACGGGGTGTTCAGTATTTTTAAAATGAGACACAAATGGCCCTTCCTCTTCCATACCCTTTTCATTTGGGGCTGTTATATAGGTATGCTCTGGGTCATAAAATTTACGGTGGCGGAGACCGTATCCCTGTCCATAAGCCAACTATTGGTGGCTTTTGTGGCAGGCGCCTTTGCCATGGCCACGACCAATGGCGGCATAGGCCTGTACCCCATTGCCGTGAGCAATGCCCTTGCTATTTTTGGCATCAGTTCTGTTTCTGGGGATGCTTTTGGTTGGATCATGTGGATCGCCCAGACTTTGATGGTTGTGGTTTTTGGTGCAATATCTTTCCTGATCTTACCGTTATTGAACAGAAATAAGTAGTGCCTTAAGCACGCTATACAACCTGTTCTATGCCCCGTCTTCTCATTTTTATATGTTTAATGGCCGGCTTTTGCGCCGAGGCCCAAGTGACCCAAGAAATATTCGAATCCTTTAAATTGCAGGAGCGCAGGGATGTGCACTATTATTTCCCTGAGAATATGGATGAGGATAAAAAATACCCCCTCATTGTGGTATTGGATGCCGATTACCTTTTTGATCAAGTGGTGGCCACTTCCAAGTTCTACAGCCGTTTCCATGGCATGCCAGAAAGTATCATTGTGGGCATCAGCCAAAGTAAGGATGACCTCCGCCTGGCAGATTGCGCATTTGATGCAGATAGCGGACTGCCCAGCGAAAAAGGGAAGAAATTCTTTGAGTTCGTAGGGATGGAACTCATTCCCTATTTGGACCTCAACTATAGTACGGCCCCTTTTAAAATGATCGTAGGCTATGACATAACGGCCAACTTCCAAAATTACTGGCTTTTTAAGGACCATTCCCTTTTCAATGCCTACGTGAACATTTCGCCCACCCTAGCCCCCGAAATGGAAAATAGGGTGCCCGCACGCCTGGGCACATTTGACAAGCAGATCTTTTACCAGCTTATTGTAGAGGCGGAACCCTCTAGAGATTCCCCCGCCATAAAGGCCATGGACCAGGCCATTAGAGCACTGGACAAGGAATCCCTACACTATTCTTATGAGGAGTACCAAGGCGCGGACCACATCTCCATAGCCACCTATGGCCTAGGTAAGGCCTTTGACAATGTCTTTGGCATTTTTAAACCCATTGGTCCAAAGGAATACAAAACCCAGATATTGACCTCAGAAGAACCTGTGTACGCTTACCTTGAGACCAAATATCAGGGTATAGTGGACCTTTTTGGGTTTTCCAAACCTGTGGAACTCAATGACATCATGGCCATTTACGCGGCCTCCCGCAAAAAAGAGGATTTTGAGTCCCTGAAGCCCCTGTCCGACCTGTGCAAAAAAGAATTTCCGGAAACGATGCTGGGCTTCTACTTTGAAGGCGAATATTACGAGCAGCTGGGAGAGCCCAAAAAGGCCATAAAAACGTTTGAAAAAGCCTTCCTCATGGAAGAAATTGATTTTCTGACCAAAGATATGGCCTTGGAAAAAATGGATGCCCTAAAGGCCGATTTCGGCTTCTAAGGCATCCTGAATACATTAGATAAATGGGGGTCTAGTAATCTGGCATGAGTACGGCGTCTATACTGTGCATGACTCCATTTTCCACATCCATATCAAAGGAAATCACCGTAGCTGTCTTATCGGTTTTGTCCCTGAGAACAATTTCATTGTTTTCCAATGAGATCCAAAGTGCCTTTCCATGAAGGGTGTTCAGTTCCAAAGAATCATTTTGCTCCAATTTTGAAAGCAGGGAAGCCCTGTCGTGGTTTCCCCCAACAATATGGTATTTTAAAATGTTCTTTAGCGTGGCTGCCCCAGCAGGGCTCATTAAGTCACTCGTCAGACCCTCCGGTAATTGGCTAAAGGCATCATTGGTGGGTGCGAACAAGGTTATGGAATCCATGGTTTCCAGCGGCCGCAATAATTCAGCTGATTTCAGTGCCTTGGCCAAGGTGGCGTAATCGGCATTGGCCAAGATGGTCTCTGATAGGTTCTTGGAAGCCTCCATGGGGACATCCATTTCGCGAACGGAAAGGGTCTCCTCCATTTCCGCTGCGGCACTCTCCTTTGCTTTTTCTTTCTTTTGATCCCCGCAGGCCCCGGTAAGGACAAAAATCAGGGCAAAAGCCCATAACATTCTCGTTTTCATATCTTCAATTATTGTTTTCATATCATTAACTATTTGTCTTTAAGCTATGAAATCACCTCTGGACTCCTT
>CAKZLG010000154.1 GCA_937125035.1 uncultured Maribacter sp.
GAAACAAACCACCATTGGTCTGTGTTACCTGCACGGTCAGTTTTTCTGCCTTTTCCGTAACTGGTTTGGGCAGGGTCTTAGAATCTTTATTGACCCCTTGGCAGGACCCTAATACGATTAAAGTGACTAAGGAAAAGATATGGATTTTCATTGCTGTATGATGGTTGCTTAGCATGGTAGCTTCAGCTTACAAAAATACCCATTTGTTTTTCGTTATCGTCGTCCTCGGGTCAAAAACCTACCAAATCCTTGGGGGCTACTGATGTTCATGGGTAAATAGATATTGTGGTTAAATGGTGCATAAAAGGAATGGCTCCTCCAGAAAAACGCTCAATGTAGGGTCGGTGTTCGTTTCAAATGAATAGGGGATTGTTCCTCTCCCGAGTCATGACCAAAAAATACTAGCTATAGGACATAGCCAATATTCAGGAATCATAACAGATGGCTGTATAATGCATAGATAATCCTGATTGAACCGTACTTCACGGAGACTAAAGAAAATAATCCTTTCTAAGGAACTCAGGTTCGGTTGAGAAAACCAAATACCTGTATCAGATCACTTTCGTCTTTTATACGTATGCTATTTTCTTTAAGAAAGGTTTTTACCTTGGCTCTATCCTCTCCTTCCAGGAGTTTTAAGAGTTTGCCATTGGAAAGGGGAATCTCATCAATACGGTTTACACCATTCTTTTGAAAATAATATTCAGTAAAGTGCGAGAAGCGAGCAGGTACCGCCTTGACGAAGGAATTTGGGGCTGGTTTGCCTTCTGTAAACTTGACATGTGTACGTTTGTAAAGATCATATTTTGCGCCTGTGAGCAAATTGAGAAGATAGCCATTGACCGTTTTGTTCTTGGAAGTGACAAAAGTCTTAAACCCCATTTTTTTGCCATCAATGGTCACAAAAATGTTCTTGTCCCGAGCCAGGCTTCTAGCGGCCTCCTCCTCTAAATTCGTGTTTTTTATTTCTATTTCCTCATTAAGGGCATTGTACCGGTAGAGCATATCACCCATATTTTCGTCATTGTACCAAATATTGGTTTTTTGAAAATTATTGGAGACATAAGGTGAACCTTGAAATTCATCGTAATTCTTTGTTCTTTTAGCATCTCGGCTGGCCATGTCCCCCAACAAGGTATTTATAATGGCCGCGCTGCCATCCATGGAGCCACCGGAAGAGGCGTTACTCAAGGCTTGTCCGGAATATTGTGCCTGCACTAAGAGCGTACATAAAGATATGGGTAATAGGAAAAGGTACTTTTTCATAATCATTTTTATTTGTAAGTCGTTTTTTGTGTATTTGAATTTCTTGCAAAGGTCGTGAAACCAGTTGACATGTTTGATGTACTTTAAAGGTAATGAAATTTTGTCAATAAGGTTTTACAGAGATGTATGTTGATCAAAAACATGTGGGATATTGCGGTATCTGTTGCTTTGTTCAGTGACATGGTTTTTACTGTGGAAGAATACAGACTTTCGAAAGGTGAGGTCATGGTCAACGGGCATGGATAGGGTGGGAACAATGAACAGTACAGGAACAAATCAGTGTTTATTTTCCGCTAAGCTGATATTATTTTTTGGTTTCGTTTTATTTTAGTTTGTTCATCAACATCTAATACGGTAATTAAGCGACGGTTCGATCCCTCTTTTGTTCTATTTTTTTCAATGCGGTAGTCTTAGGTTACTTTATTTTCCAAACTACGCAGTCCAGCTCTGGGAATATCGCTAACGTTCTTTTATCGCTGAGATAAATCTTGAGTTTGTCTAACATACCAAAATAAATCCAGAATGGCAGGGGTGTAAATTTATTCGACCAAAAGTCTGGTACGCATTAGAATTCAATGGGAGTCCCGGTTTACAGCCAAGGTAGTGGTAACCATAAAATAGAGAAACCCCTGAATACTAAAAAAAACGCCCCCTTTCAAGAAAGAGGGCGTTTGATAGTTAAAGGAAAGGATGGTTATAATTCCAAATCCAGGCAATAATCTATTAATCCAGACGATGTTGGAGGCTCTGGGCCCAGATCCAATATCGTATTTCCATTTGCAGAAATCACTTGAAAGGTAACCTCCTCATCAAAAGAACCTGCATTGTAAACTAATTGGATGGACGTTGAACCTTCGGGAACTTCAAAAGTAAGTTCCTCGGTAGTGGAATCCGGATAAGGACCACCATTGTCCAAGCTATTGGCCAAAGTTATAGGGTCATTGTCATCTATGGTAATGCTCAATTCACCCCCGTTCCATCCATCACCATAGGAATCCACGGTAACGACCGTCCATGTGCCCGCTGTTGGGACAATAGGAGCACAAATGACACTGGCCGTGAATTGAAATGGAGATCGGAAATAACCACCGGTCAAAGTACCGGTGTTCTGACCGGCGGAAAACCTTCTACCGTCCTCAGCAACCAATTCAAAACGAACCCGATATTGATCACCCGGTTCAACGGCGTCCAAGGATACCCCTGCTGCTGCTAAGATTTCAGCAACACCAATGGAGTAATCGAAACCTTGGAGACCAAATTCAGTACTGTCAAACGTGGAGACCGAACCGATCAATCCATTGGCATCACCAGGGGTGGCTCCTGTATTGTCAATGAATTCAGCAAATACGTCCACGCTCGTGATGGCGGCAGACACATCTGATTGTATTTCGAAGGTACCGGTGAACGCACTTTCCGTTGAACCTTCCGCTACGTCAGGGAACGAGGATTCAAGGGTACGTAAGGCAGCGCCCCTGGAAGTATCTTCCAGTACACCCGTGATGACGGTCTCGTCCTCAGCACAGCCCTGTGAAAGAAGGGCCAAGGCTGCCATTACTGCAAAACTTTTATATGTTATTCTCATCTTGTTTATCTTTTTTATTAATTGGCAATAGGGAATGCAGGGCTAGCAGGGTTGTTGTCCCAGAAGACCTGATTGGTCAAATCCAAACGTTGCTGCAAGTTGGGGTTCGTGATCACTTCATCCTGTGGGTAGAAGAACGATCTGGGGAATGGTCCCGGATCGGGCTCCCAGCTTGGAGACAATGTAGTAGGATATCCTGTTTTCCTGTAATAGTTCCAGGCCTCTTGGGCACCTCCCCATTGGGCTATCCAGTACTGCTCCGCAAAAATATCCTCTTGCGCATCACCTGTAGCGGCCAAAAAGGCGGTCACCGTGTCCTCTATGTAATCCGTGACTTCCGCCTCGGTAGGTTCAAAGGACTTGTCCGCATTGCCATCCAAAGCAGCAAAGGTCTGTACCTTGGCAATGGATTTTTCCATGGCGCTGCGCAACAGTTCTGCTTTTTCAGCAGGGGTCGCGGCCATGGCTCCTTTCCAGAAATCAACATACGAAGCAAGAACGATGGGTCTGATACCAGCACCGCCACCGCCTTGGCCCAAGCCAATGGACTCAAAGCTGTTGTCGTCAAAACGGCCGGCTGCCGGATATACTCCGTAGGCGGTCTTGAAGAAGCCGTCTGGGGGCGTTCCTTCATCGTTACCGTGGGTACGGCCCCAGTAACCATTGGGTACGCTACAAAATGTAAATCCTCCATCCACAAAGTGCTGTGGTACGGTAAACAGGCTACAGCTCAAGAACTGCTCATCTGGATCGGCATCGGCGCCCGGAGTGGCCTCTACCTGGCGGTAGAAATAATACCGAATCCTTGGGTCATCCTTAACAAGCATGGTCTCCATCAACCAGTTGCTCAAATAACCACCAGCGCCAGTAGGGCTGTAGTCATTGGCATATTCCGGGTGCCTTGTATCTGGCTGTAACACACGGGTACCGTATTGGAACTGAAAATCATCTTCCACAGTCTGTATGTAATTGTCAGCGGCGACCACGGCGTTGAACGCTGCGGTGTTCCCGGTCAAGAAATGGGTACGTAGTTTAAGGGAATTAACGAGTTTGATCCATTTTGAGGAATCACCATCGTAAAAGAAATCCGTGGCTCCCAAAGTGGGCGGGTTGCCCGCAAAAAGAGCTTCCGCTTCATCCAATAGGTCCAAGGCACCATCATACACCACTTGGCCGTCGTCCAAAACCGGCGCTGGGAACTCTGCTGGGTCACCGGCCTGTGTAAAGGCGGCTTGGCCTATAAAGTCCGTCAATAATAACAAAGAATAGGCCTTTAGGGTCTGCCCTACTGCTATATGGAAATTATAATTGATGTCAGAGTTGTCATTGATATCCTTCAAAGTGGCCACGTTGGTGAAAAGACCAACATCCACTCCCGTATCCCCGGCCAAGTTGAACTCACTACTGTAGGTCCGTGCCCACACGCTGTTCATTACCCCACCTTGGAAGTTGTTGAAATAGATACGCCCCGTCATGTACTGGATACGCGTCAACTGTGCACTAAGATCATTGAAACGGTCCATGTTGGACACGCCGGCCAATTGAATGGCGTTCAAGATCAGGTTGGGATCTGCCTGACTGGTCGTCAGGTCGTTTGGACTCACTCTCAGGTCCAAATCCGTTGTTTCACAGGCATTGAAAAGTGCCCCTGAGAAAACAACTACTAAAAATGATTTAACTATTTTTTTCATGTCAGCAAAATTTTAAAATTAAAATGAGGCAGTTACGGTCAATCCATACCTGCGGCTACTTGGACCATTCAAGAAGTCAAAGCCACGGGCGTTGCCAATACCGGCACCGGCCACGTTAGGATCAAAGTTGGCGCCATCGGGCATGTTGTAGGCATCATACCATAGGTTGAAACCTTGCACCGTAAAGGCCAATTTGCTAAAAGGCGTCTTTTCCAAAAACCTCGTGGGCAGGTTGTAGGCCAAAGATATCTCTTGTAATCTAACGACAGAGGCATCATAGACCTGTAGCTCTGTAGGACCGAACAATACATTACTAAAGTAGTACTGTGAGTTGTTGATCTGCAGGTCATTGGGCTGTCCAGTGGCTTGGCGTATGCCTGGCAGGATGTATGTATTTTCTCTGTTTGCGGTCTCTTCTATAAGACCACGACCTTGTAAAAGTGCCACGGTGTTGGCAACGATGTCACCACCACTGGTGTGGCTCACTTGAAAGCCGAGCCTCCAATTTTTATAGGAAAGTGTATTGATGAAGTTCATCACATAATCCGGTACGGCATCACCTATGATCGGCACGTTACCATCTGCATCTACCTGTGTGGTGATGTAGTTACCGGCCTCATCGATCAAGAGATTGCCATTGGCATCCCTGGCCACCGCATTACCTACAATGCTTCCTAAAGACTCTCCTTTGATAGCGGCATTTCCACCAATATCCAAGTCCTGTGATCCAGCATAGATGATGATGTCCTGCTCTTGCTCTTCAACCGTTTCCTTGTTGGAGAAGAAGTTCACGTTGGATTTCCAGCTGAACCCTTCTGGGTTTCTAAAAATATCAACGCCCAAATCGGCCTCATAACCAATATTGCTGATCTGCCCAATGTTACTCTGGGTAAAGGTGAAACCTGTGGATGGTGACAAGGGCTCCCGTACGATCAAATCGTCCGTTGTCCTATTATAATAAGTGAAGTCCAAAGAGACCCTATTGGAGATCAACCTGGTCTCCAAACCAACCTCAAACTCTCTCAAAAGCTCTGGCTTTAAATTTGGGTTGGCCCTGAAGTTCGCAATCTGGTTGGTGGTAACACCACCGTCCTCACCAAACACCAAAGTGTTCTGTTCCGCGATGCTCAAAGTAGGATACCCTGTTGGGAAATTCGCAGAGGTTCCATAACCGGCCCTCAATTTCATGTAGTTGATCCCTTTCTCTGAACGGAGGCTTGGTATGGCCGCAGTGGGTATAAAGGACAAACTGGCACCAGGGTAGGTAAGGCTCCTGTTCTCAGTGATCAGGTTACTTACCCAGTCCGTTCTACTACTAACGTTAAGGAACAGGAAGTTGTCATAATCAAAACTAACGTCACCGAAAACACCTATAATGTTTCTTTTTTGTGTACGCTGAATGGGCTGTTGATTCTGGTAATTGAAATGGCGCTTAAGTCCATATACGATCTGCCCAATACTGGCCACACCTTGACGGTCAAAGAAATCCGAACGGGAGTTGGCACCCACGTTGAAGGTCATACCGATTTTCTCACTGATGTCATAATTTCCGTTCAAGGAGAGAAAATGGTCCCAAATGGTATTGTTGTTGTCATAGGTATCCAAGAAACCAAAGATGTCACTCTGCTGGTCCACACCTCCTTTGTTGGAGGCGTTTGTGTTACGCTCGTTATAGAAGTCAAGACCTGTACGCCATGTAGCGGCCAAGTTGTCATTGATGTCATAGGTCAGGGACCCATTCCAAAACACCCTGTTCGTCAGCTGCCTGTTGGTCACGTTTTTGGCCAACCACCTTGGGTTGACAATGTCGTTACCATTACGGTAATAGACACTACCGCCCGTAATGGGGTTCTCAAAAGGAAGGCCCATTAGGTCCACACTGATCGGGGTAAATAAAACGTGTCCATAAACGGATACACCGCTTACACCACCATTACCCAAACTTGCTGCAATGGGAGGGGATTTATAATCCGTACGGGCATAGTTCATATTTGCTGCAATGGTGAACTTATTGCTGAGCTTAGATCGGCCACCCACGGAAAAGTTCATCCTATTAGTGGAGTTCCCTGGGGTAAACCCTACATCGTTCAGGTAGCCCAAGTTGGCATTGTATGTGGTGTTGCCATCATCCGATCCGCCGGAAAAGTTCACGGAGGTGTTGGTGGCAAAGCCTGGCTGGAAAAATTCCTCAACGGAAGCATAAGGCCTCCATTCGTAGCGGGCACCTTGAAGTTCCGGGAACGCCTCTCTTGTAGCGGCAACGGCCGTTGTGGAGTAGGGATGCTCTAAGGTACCATTGTCATCGATAAGGGCCTGTCTTCCCCAACCGGCAACACCGCCTCGGTCAAAGCTGGGTCCCCAGTTACTGAAGAACCAACCGAACTGTTGGTCAAATCCATTACCGTATTGATTTTGATAATCTGGTAAGGAGGCAAACTCGTTGACAAAGTAAGATTGGTTGATGGTAATTTCGTTTTTCTTAGCACCACCGGAGCCAGAGGCCGCCTTAGTGGTGATCAAAATCACACCGTTCTTACCCAAAGTACCGTAGAGTGTAGTGGCCGCTAGACCCTTCAACACCTCTACATTGGCAATGTTGTTGGGGTCAATGTCCAAAAAACGCGAGGAACCCGTGTTTCCACTAAGGAACGCGGGATCGGAAGTGTCATTGGGATCGGCACCTGTACCTACGTTGGTGTCATTACTGAAAGGAACACCATCCACAATGAACAAGGCTTGGTTACTACCGCTAAAGGAGCTCAGACCACGAATGGTCACATTGGTAGCGGAACCGGACATACCGCCCGCAGCTGTAATCTGCACCCCGGCGGCTTTACCTGCAAGAATCCTACCTACATCACCTTCGGCACGGTTCTCAATAGCCTCAGCATCAACGGAGGTAACCGCATAACCCAAGGCTTTCTTCTCCCTTTTGATACCCTGGCCGGTCACGACCACCTCTTCCAAAGCTTGGGCATCCTCTTCCATAGTGACATTGATCACGTTGGAAGCACCAACAGTCTGCCTTACTTCCTTTTGCCCAATATAGGTAAAGGCAAGGGTTTGCCCTACGGAAGCGTTTATGGAATAGTTTCCATCAAAATCTGTTTGGGTACCTGTTGTGGTTCCCTCCACCACAATGTTGACTCCTGGCAGCGGTAAACCGCCTTGGTCAGTAACCGTACCGGACACTGTTTTTTCTTGTGCAAAAGAAACATGCAC
>CAKZLG010000155.1 GCA_937125035.1 uncultured Maribacter sp.
CGTTATTTCCGTACTGAACATTTCGCGGAACTCAGATTTTCCATGGTCACCGTTGTGTACCCCCAAAACCTACTTGTCTGATGTGATGCAAAACCTCATCAAGGCCTGCAACGTGCTGGGTATTAAGCGTGTGGTGCTATGTTCTGCCTGGGGCGTGGGGGAGACCTGGCATCAGGTGCCCTTTTGGTTCAAGGCCACTATTAAATACAGCAACATTCGCTTTGCGTATAAAGACCACGAACGGCAGGAAGGCCTATTGGAAGATACGCCCTTGGATTGGACGATTGTGCGCCCCGTTGGTCTGGTCAACTTTAAAAAGCGAAAAGCGGTCACCGCCATAACTCCAGATAAGGCACCGCCCGGTTGGCTCATTAGCAGGAGCGACTTGGCACTTTATTTCCTAGAGACTGTAACAGAGACAATCAATTTCAAGAAAAAGCTAACGGTGTCTTGGGCCTAGACCGTCATTCCTCCATGAGCAATCGCATCAACTCTTCTGCGGCCACTTGCCCTTTTTGCTTTAAAAAATCGCGAGGGGTGTTGTCACCCAGCTCAAAAACAATGGCCGGCATGCCGTGGTTCACATAAAAATAAGTGCGTGAGACCATGGTGGGTGATATTTGGTCAGATGCACTGATGTTCGTTCGTTTTTGCGGCAGACGTTTGGTAATACCCCCAATCCAGTCAAACACGATCTTTCCTTTGTCGCCGGTGACCACCGTATCCAAGGGATAGTAAATATCATCCCAAGTGGAATGGAAATCCACCCCGAACACAAAGTCATAGGTACTGTCTTTCTTCACCAAAAAATCGCGGACGCTGCGGGTCTCGGGCTGGTTGAAATTTTGCCAGTCCCTGTTTAGGTCTATGCCGCCCATATTGTGCCGCCAATGGCCATTGTCCACCCCATCCGGATTCATTAAGGGCACGGCAAAGACAACATGTTCCTTTCTAAAGGCCTCCGCCTGCTCCGTATTCCCGCACAAGGTTTCCATAAAGGATTTCATCGCCAAAAAACCGGTAACTTCCGGTGGGTGTTGCCTCGCAATGACCATTACGGCCTTTTTGGCGTCTTTGTTTTCATTGATTTCCAAAAGGTGCATTGGCCTTTTTTCTTTGGAGGAGCCAATGGGGTAGGTGGTTGCGAAGGGTTTTTCTACGAGTGAATCGATCCAAGTTTTCACCACGGAAGAAGTATAAAGCTCTTGGGCGGAAATAAGGGTGGGCGTTGCCATGACTGGGATACGGATGCGCGCCATTTCCGGCGCGGCCTTTATGCCAAATTCACCTTCGCCGGGATTAATGGGTGTAAAACGGGCACTGTCCAACGCCCTAAAGTGCACCCCATCCGTACTTATTTTAGGATAATAGCGGCTTCGGGAATCCTGGTAGATCAGTTGAACGGTGATTTCACGGGGCTCCGAGGACCACACTTTAAAGGCGTACCATGGGCTCACGTTTATGGGCGTATTTTCTGCCGTGATCCAAATGGTAAAAGCATCAGGTCCGTTTTGCGCTACCCCATTGAGTCGGGCGCCTTCAAAGTCATTTGAAAAATACGTGGTACTATCATTGAAGGCCCAAACACCTTTCCATTGTCTTTGCACGGGCCTATCAATAGTCGGTACAATGGGGCTTTTTCCTTGCCCCTGATACCCGGCGCTTTCTTTTTCCTTTGGCGCAACCGTTGTCACAGTAGGCCGGCAGGAGCCCAAATAGAGTATCATGCCGAGTAGTGTAAGGCAGCACGCCCAGTGGCGCAAGTATGTTCTCATAGTCAGTTGTATTAGGTGCACTAAAATAAGAACAATCCCAAGAGTTCGGCCCAGTATGGTCAATAATTTGGTGATGGTGCCAACGGAAGAGCATGGCATGAAGGCATGGTACGGCTCCCAGGTTCACCGTCTTATGATTTGGCTTTAATTTGTACCTTTATAAAGATTTTAAGTAAAATAGGAATGACAGAAAAACCATTAGGACTAAATACCATTTGTACCCATGTGGGTGAACTGGAGGACACCCAGCACAAAGGGGCGGTTTCCCCCTTGTATATGAGCACCTCATACGCATTTGACAATGTGGATGTTAAACGCTATCCCCGCTATTTCAACACCCCGAACCAAGAAGGACTCTGTAAAAAAATTGCCGCTTTGGAGCATGCCGAGGACGCCCTTATTTTTGGGAGTGGCATGGCCGCAGTAAGTACGGCACTTATGGCCTTTTTACGCGCCGGGGACCATGTGGTACTACAACAGACCCTCTATGGTGGCACGTATAATCTGGTTACCGAGGAATTTGGTAAATATGGCATAGCGTATTCCTTTACTACAGGCTGGACTCCGGCCGATTTTGAGGCACAGATCAGGGATACTACCAAAGTGATCTATATAGAAACGCCCTCTAACCCCTTGTTGACGATTACCGATCTGGAAGGGGTGGCCCAAGTGGCCAAGAAGCACGGTCTAGTGAGTATGATCGACAATACCTTTGCGAGTCCGGTGAATCAAAACCCCATTGATTTTGGAATAGACGTTGTGATTCACAGCGCCACCAAATATATGGGCGGGCATTCAGATATTTGCGCTGGTGCCGTGGCTTCCTCCAAAGAAAACATGGATAGGATATTCCATTTGGCGAAAAACTTCGGGGGCAGTCTTAGTGACTATACCGTTTGGCTTTTGGAGCGTAGCTTAAAGACCTTGGGCCTGCGGGTAAGGGCGCAGAATGAAAATGCCTTGGCCATGGCCCGTTATCTGAAGGCCCATGACGATATTGGTGCCGTTTATTATCCTGGGCTGGAAACGCACCCCGGCCATGAATTGGCCAAAAGGCAAATGAAGGGCTTTGGTGGCATGATGTCCTTTGAATTAAAGCCCTATTTGGATGCCAGACAATTTCAGAACGAGCTACAGTTGATAAAATCATCCATGAGCCTAGCTGGGGTGGAAAGTACGGTATTGTCTCCCAAGGAAACCTCACATTCGCTCATGTCGCCCGAGGTCAGGGCAGAACAGGGCATTCGGGACGGGTTGATTCGTTTTTCTGTGGGCATAGAGGAACCGGAAGATCTGCAGCGTGATATTGCGAGGGCCATTAAACGTGTGAAACTGCAGGCCTCCATAGCCTAACGCAAAATTTTCAAAGAAGAAAGACCAAAACCATAAAAAACGACCACACCAAATGAAATTAGACGTACTTGTATTTGGCGCACACCCAGATGATGCCGAATTGGGAGCCGGGGGCACCATTGCCAAAGAGGTGATGCTCGGGAAAAAGGTGGGTATTGTAGATTTGACGAGAGGCGAACTAGGTACACGGGGTTCCGCTGAAATAAGAGATCAGGAGGCCGCTCTGTCAGCAAAAATCTTGGGCCTTACCGTGAGGGAAAACCTGAAGTTCCGGGACGGTTTTTTTGTAAATGATGAGGCCCACCAAATGAAAATTATTGAAATGGTGCGCAAATACCAGCCAGAAATTGTGCTCTGCAACGCCATAGAGGATCGCCATATTGATCATGCCAAAGGAAGCCAATTGGTAAGTGATGCTTGTTTTTTGAGCGGTTTAATGAAAATATGCACCCACCTTAACGGTACCCAACAAGAAAAATGGCGTCCCAGAGCCATATACCATTATATTCAATGGAAGAATATTGAACCGGATTTTGTTATGGACATCAGTGACCATATGGACAAGAAGATCGAGGCCATACAAGCGTACAGTTCCCAGTTTCATGACCCAAAAAGCAAAGAACCGGAAACCCCCATCAGTAGCAAGACTTTTTTGGAAAGTGTACGATACAGGGCAAGAGATCTGGGCAGGCTGGTAGGTAAGGAATATGCGGAAGGTTTCAATGTGGAGCGCTTAATGGGCATCAACCGCTTGGATGACTTGATCTAGGCCGATTTTTTATACTCCTTTTTCACTTTGGGCAGTGTAAAATAAAAAGTAGACCCAACTTTTAAGGTACTATTGGCCCAAATGGACCCATTGTTCTTTTCTACCATTTCCTTGCAAAGGGACAGTCCCAAGCCCGTACCTTTTTCATCATTGGTGCCGTAGGTGGTATGGGTATCTTCCGTGAAGATTCTTTTCAATGTCTGTTCATCCATACCTATGCCCGTATCCCTCACGCATATTTCCCAAACCGCGCTCTTTTCTTGTCCGGTGATGATGATTTCACCATTGTGCGGCGTAAATTTAATGGCGTTGCTGATCAAGTTACGCACTACAATGTCAATTTGATCTGTATCTGACCATATCATGGTGTTGTCCTGTAGTTCATTTTTGACCTCAATGCCCTTGCTACCGGCTATCTCCGCAAGAAGCCCTATGTTCTCCTGAACCACCAACTTCAGGTCAAACGCCACGGCTTTGGTATTGGAACCGTTCATTTGGGAATTGCCCCAAGAGAGTAGATTGTTCAATGTAAAGGAGATGCTGTTCATGTCTCTCCGCAATTTTGGTATGAACTGTAGTAGTTCTTCATTGGAGACCTCACCATCCTTTACCAATTGCAATAGTCCTTGTACCGCTCCAATGGGTCCCCTTAGATCATGGCCTATTATGCTGAATAAGCGCATCTTGGTTCGGTTTACTTCTTTTAAGTATGCTTGGCTTTTTTCCAGATCCTCGGTTTTGGTCATAAGCGCCTTGTTCAGGCTTTTTTGTATTTTTTCATTCCTCTTGATCAAAAAGGTGACAATGATGAATACCAGCAATACGAAAAGAGAGGCATAGACATACGCTTTCTGTTTGGCCAGGGCTTTTTGGTTGTCTTCGATAAGGGTTTCCTTTTGTTGGTCGTAGGCCACCTTGGCCTTTAGCAAAAGCAGGTTGTTTTCGCTTTCTTTTTTTATTAAGGTGTCTGCCATTGCCTTAAAAACTTCATGGTATCCCAAGGCTGTTTCAAAATGACCTCTTTTTTTATGAAGCTCGTACAGTGTTTCCGTACTGGCCATAGTACCAGATGAAACCCCTAATTTTTTGGAGATATCATAGGCCTTTAAAGCATACTGCTCAGAGATACTGTCCTTATCTTGATGAAAAGTGGCTTTAGCCATACCGTTGAGCAAGTCCAATTCCCCACGCTCATCTTGCAACTCCTTGTGAATGTGCTCACTTTGTTTGTACCAATACATGGCCCATTTGTAGTTTTTCTGTTTTAGGTAGACCTTACCTTTGATTTCATAGGCATAGGCCAACCAATCCAGTATTCTTTTCTCCTCAAACGTTTTTATGGCCGCATTGGCATGGAACATGGCATATTCCAGTTCACCCATATCGGCGTAGGCAGAGGCCATATTGCTCATGGTCTCTGCAATGAAAA
>CAKZLG010000156.1 GCA_937125035.1 uncultured Maribacter sp.
ATGACTATGCCACCCAAGAAAAAGTGGGCACCATGCTCTCGTCGTTGGAGGTGGATGGCCTTCCCTTCTTCACGTCGTATGCCTTCAGTGCTGATGAAAGCAAAGTACTGCTCAGTACGGAAGTGGAACCTATCTTCAGACGGTCTACCAAGGGTCGCTTTTATGTGTATGACGTAAGCACAAAAGAAGTGATTGCCATTACAGAAGAAAAAATCCAGGAACCGGCCCTATCTCCCAATGGCTCAAAAGTAGCCTATGTGCATGAAAACAACCTATACATCATGGATCTGCTTACCCAGAAAAGTCAACAGGTGACCTTTGATGGAAAAAAGAACGAGATCATCAATGGCATCACGGATTGGGTCTATGAGGAGGAATTCGCCTTTGTACGTGCCTTTGATTGGAACAGTGATGGTACCGCCTTAGCTTATTTAAAGTTCAATGAAAAAGAGGTGCCCCAGTTCTCTATGGATGTATATGGCACTCAACTCTATCCACAACAAACGGTATTCAAATACCCAAAGGCGGGGGAGGCCAATGCCAAGGTAAGTCTGCACCTTCTTAACGTGGCCACGGGACAAAGTACGGCGGTTGAGTTGGGTGACCCAGAGTACATTCCGCGCATTAAATGGATGCAACACCCAAGGTACCTCAGTGTGCAGACCCTGAACCGGCACCAGAATCGGTTGGTGCTGCACCGCGTGGATGCCTTGGAAAATAAGGCCACGGTGCTGCTGGAAGAAACGGACGAAGCCTACGTTGATGTAACGGATGACCTCACGTTTCTAGCTGATGACAGTTTTATTTGGAGTTCTGAACGAGATGGGTGGAACCACCTTTACCTTTACGATCAAGATGGGAAGCCCATGAATCAGATCACCCAGGGCAGTTGGGAAGTGACCCGGTATTATGGTTACGACCAAAATGAGGATCGGGTGTACTACCAATCCACCGAAAACGGATCCATCAATAGAGGGGTGTACAGTGTGGACAGCGGTGGAAAAAAGAAACGGGAACTGGCTGTGGAACCCGGAACGAATTCGGCTGATTTCAGTGCGGACTTCACTTATTTCATCAATACCCATAGCAGTGCGGACCAACCGTATCAATATACCCTATACCAAGCCTTGAAGGGGAAACCGGTGAAGGAGATCAAAGACAATGAGGCCCTATTGAATACACTGCAGGACTATCAGATAAGCCCAAAAGAGTTCTCTACCCTGAATGTAAATGGCTATGATTTGAACATGTACATGATCAAACCCTTGAATTTTGATGCTTCCAAAGAGTACCCTCTGTTCATGTACCAGTACAGTGGTCCCGGTTCCCAAAACGTATCCAACCGCTGGATGGGCGCCAATGACTACTGGCACCAGAAATTGGTGGCCGATGGGTATATCGTGGTATGTGTGGATGGTCGTGGTACTGGCTATAAGGGGCGCGACTTTAAAAAGGCCACGTATTTGAATTTGGTGAAATATGAGACCGAAGACCAAATTGCCGCAGCTGAAAAACTGAGTGCACTGCCCTATATTGATGAGGCCCGCACCGGTATTTGGGGATGGAGCTTTGGGGGGCATATGGCCACCAATTGCATTCTAAAGGGGAACGATACCTTTGAAATGGCCATTGCCGTGGCCCCGGTTACCTCTTGGCGTTTTTATGATACCATTTACACGGAACGCTTTATGCGCACCCCGGCCGAAAACCCTTCGGGCTATGATGACAATTCACCTTTCAACTATCCGGAACTTTTAAAAGGAGATTATCTTTTGGTACATGGTTCCGGTGATGACAATGTGCATGTGCAGAACACCATGCGCATGATCGAAGCTTTGGTACAGGCCAATAAGCCTTTTGATTGGGCCATCTATCCTGATAAAAACCATGGCATCTATGGCGGAAATACACGCTTGCACCTCTACAATAAAATGACCGAATTTGTAAAAGAACACTTATAGAGGAGCGCCTTAAACGCCTACGTATTGACAAAGAGAAGTACGTTTAACCCTACCTAACCCAACCGATATATCATGAATACGACAGACATTCAACCCAAGGAAGCACCCGAGCTGTTTGGACACCCCAAAGGCCTTTTTTACCTATTTTTTGCCGAGCTATGGGAGCGATTTAGCTTCTATGGTATGCGTGCGCTTTTGACGCTCTACATGGTAGAGGTCATCTTTGAGGCCTTGGCGGAGCGCGATTTTGCCACTGCCGCCGTGTATGCATCCTATGGGTCCTTGGTCTATGCCTCCACCGTTATTGGAGGGCGTATCTCAGATAAGATCTTGGGAATGCGGAACTCCATTTTTCTGGGGGGCATCCTAATGTCCATTGGGCATTTTGTGTTGGCCATTGAGCATACCGTGGCCTTTTATTTGGCACTTTCTTTTATCATTGTGGGTAATGGATTTTTTAAACCCAATATCTCCACCTTTGTGGGCACCCTGTATGGGGAGGGGGATACCCGAAAGGATTCTGGGTTTACCATATTTTACATGGGCATCAATATTGGTGGCTGGGTGGCGCCTTTGTTATGTGGATGGTTGGCCTATGAATACGGCTGGCATTACGGCTTTGGTCTGGCCGGTATAGGGATGCTCACCGGATTGCTGTTTTTCTGGAGCGGTATTCGCAAAGGGGTGTTTGGCAATAACGGTCTGCCCCCGGCGGACAGCAAGATCAATGAGCGCACCCTTGGTATTTCGCAGCGTATCCTTATTCCCATCCTGGCCTTTGCCTCCGCCCCTGTGATCGCGTACTTATTGGCTTCCTATAAATCCTTAGGGGCGGAGGGCACTTTTTTTGGAGATCAGAACATTGTGAACGTAATCTTTAAGCTCATAGGGATTTCCATTTTGGTGTATTTAGGCTATATCATGTACAAGGCGACCTTGGAGGAACGGAAAAAATTGTTCGTGGCCGTTTTGATCACTGTTTTTATGACCGTATTTTGGGGCTTTCATGAACTTTCCGGGAGTGTCATCACGTTGTTTGCGGCCAGAAACGTGAACTTGGAAGGGGTCATGAGCGCCTCGCAGACCAATTCCCTGAACTCTATGTGGATCATTATTCTGGCCATCCCCATTTCCATGATGTGGACCAAATTGGCCAAAGGGGGAAAGAACCCTAGAACCCCATACAAATTTGGAATGGGACTTATTTTTGCTGGGATAAGTTTCTATGTGCTGGCCCTAAGTGGCAATACGGCCAATGAGCAGGGCCTCGTTCCCTTTGCCTATTTACTGTTGATGTATTTCCTATTATCCGTCGGGGAATTGTTCATGTCGCCCGTGGGCCTATCCAAAATCACAGATCTGTCGCCCAAGCGCATCGTTGCCTTCATGATGGGTGTTTGGTTCCTTTCCTCGGCCTTTGCTTTTCAGGTCGTAGGCTTTATCGGTAAGCAGTTGGCCATTGAGAGCACGGACAAAAATGTAGGCGGATTTGAAACCCTGGGGGTCTATACAGGGGGCTTTGAGCTGATCGCATACTATTCCTTAGGCGCTGGTTTATTGGTGCTGTTGGCTTCGCCACTGATCAAAAGGTTAATGGGCAACGTCCATTAGTGCATCTCTGGCACTCCAAATGAATGCCCCATCCCTGTCCGTTTGGTGAAAGGGAATGTTTCTTTCGGCACAAGTCCGTCCCCAGCGTGCCACAGCGGAAGGGTAATTGCTCCCATCGGCGATGATCCATTTGGGTTCCAATTCTCGGAGCAAACGGTCTAAATGTAACTGGGGCGACCCAGAGAGCAAAATGACATCAGCGGATTTATTGGGGAGATAGATTCCCGTGCTATCAATGATCAGCAAGGAAGTTTGGCCATAGGTATAACTGTTTTTTAAGGGCTCTTGGGCAACATCGTTCAAACGCTCCCCAATAACAATAGTATTGATAAGTTGCTGGGAAGCATCCGCCCCGCCCAATACCCTAAGGGCCCTCCCCGACCTTTCCAATACCAAGGTGTTGCCATACCGGTGGGGGATGATGACGTTGTTTTTCCGTTGGGCTGCCAAATTTTGGTAGTAGGTCCAGCTTTGAAACCCCAATATGGATACCCCTAAGAGGAGCAAACGCCTATAGCGCGGTTGTGCCATCACAAAGCCCAAAGAAATGACCGCAGCGTAAAAGAGCACTACCTGCACGGCATCAAAGGAAATGGATTTGAAGACAAACTCTTCTTGCGCGGCCACCCGGGAAACTACTTCATTCATTCCTCGGATACATCCTTTAAAGACCATGGCCAACGGGTTAGGGAGGACATTGCCAAGGGCCAGGGCAATGACCAAGATGCCCAACCCCAAGATGGCTCCCATAAAGGGGATAAGGATGAGATTACTGACAAAGAAAAGGGCTGGGAATTGGTGGAAATAGAACAGACTAATGGGTAGCACCCCCAATTGTGCGGCAAGGCTCACCATAAAGAGCTGCCAGACATAGCGCAGTGCCCTATTTTTTGGAAGCCCTATTTTTTGAAATAGAGGTAGTAGGCCCACTATGGCAAATACCGCTGCATAACTCATTTGAAAACCTACCTGAAATATGAGGTTGGGATCAATAAAGAGCAGGATAAAAAGAATGGAAAGTGCCAAGATGTTGAAATTATTGCGGGGCCGGTTCAAATAGAGGGCGTAGGCCACAAAGGAGAACATGGTACAGGCCCGAATTATGGAAGGGGAAAGCCCTGCCAGAAATGCAAAGGCCCATAACAGGAGTACGGACAATACGAGTTTTAAGGTGGCTCCACGTGGAAACCTACCCAAAGGGGCCAATAGAAAATTGATGATGTAGAGCAAAATGCCAATATGCAGTCCGGAAAGGGCTAGAATATGTACCGCGCCGGCATCTTTGTAGGCATCGTAGGTGGTGGTGGAGATGCCCGTACGGTCTCCTAATAAAAGGGCCTGAACCACAGAAAGTTCATCCCCTTCAAAACCGGCACTGGCCAGTTTTTGGGTAATACGGGCACGAATTTTTGCCGCCATACCCCAAAGGGTACGGCTGCCGGGCAAAACAACGACCTCATTGGCAAAAGCCCTAAGTTGGTGATGTATTCCCTGACGGGCCATGAACTCCCGGTAATTGAACTGGTGCGGGTTTAGGGGCGGTGGAATGGAATCCAATCTGGCAAGAGTGAGTAGTTCATCATCTACGGAAAAAGGTGTATAAATGCTGTCCTGGGGAACACGAAGCACAATTTTACCACTGGTATTTCGGCTATCAATATGCAGTACCTGAGCAATATAACGGTGCGTGTAAGCGGAAGGTTTGAGCACTTCCCTGATCTTTAGGTGCACCGTTTCCCCATCATTTTCCACAAAGTGCCCGTAATGGTTTCCTTGGTTTTTGGCCTGGCTGTTCTGTTGTGCCATAGCCCCCATGAAAAAGACCGTTATGGCCGTAACAAGGCCAAAAGTGGCTAGCCCTGTCTTTTTGGAAAAATGAAGGTAGGCCATGGCGATCAAGCCCAAAAGGAGCAGTATATGGAATACGGGTGTGGGCCACGGCAGGTAAGGCCCGGATAAAATACCCAAAACCAGCAGTAGCGCCAATTTGATGGGTAAAAAGTCCAACAATTTCATTTAGAGGACTCTTGTGGCCTTAACAAAGGCACTGTTCCAAAAACCGTCGCTCAGCGAGGATACGATAACGCCCCTAGAGGAGGAGGCATGTATGAACTTGATATCTTTTGGGGTCACTTCCACCACCATGCCCACGTGGTTAATACGTTTGGCCCGTCTACTTGTTCTAAAGAAGAGTAGGTCACCCTTGGTGACTTTATTGAGGTTTATTTTTTTGCCTTCTTCCGCCATGTGGATGGAGGTCCTTGGCAGGGGAACATCGTGCTCCGCGAAGGAAACATATAAAAGTCCGGAGCAATCCATGCCCCTTTTGGTGGTACCACCAAATTTATAACGGACTCCAGAGAAGGTAAGTGCAGTGGTAATGATATGGTCCGCTTTGGTCAAAGGGGCGTTGACGGCCCCCATGTTTTCTGTTGCGTTCTTGGTATTTTCGGTCAGGGGATTGGAACCTGTGCGCTCCTCATGGGCTGCGGCAACGGATATGGTTCGGTCGGCAATACGGCCCTTGCCCTTTTTTCCTGGGCCACAACCGGCCAGGATAAGGAGGAGGGCGGTAAGTAGGGTATATCTCATTGAAATACGGCGCTTTGGTCCGGTCTGTCCTTCAAATTTATGGAATAATTTCAAATAGGTCCTTTTAGGCCGGTTTTTCTTGGTCTTTTGGGGTCTTCAAAGAATGGTATATCCGTTCGGCGGTATGTTTGCTGGCCCCTTGTCCACCTAACTTTTCCTTTAGCTGCACATAGGCCGCCGAGAGCGTCTGGCGGTGTTCTGGGTCCAGAATCCTTGAAAGTTCACGAGAGAGGTTCTTCTTATTCAATTCAGCCTGTATGAGCTCTTTTACCACTTCCCGACCCATGATGAGATTGACCAAAGAAATGTACTTCAGGGTGATGATACGTTTCGCGATTTGGTAGGAAAGCCAGTTGGCCTTATAACAAACCACTTGGGGTACGTTGAAGAGTGCGGTTTCCAAGGTGGCGGTGCCACTCGTCACCAAGGCAGCATGGGCGTGTTGAAGGAGTTCATAAGTCCTGTTCTCCAAAAACTGTACATGCGAGGCCTTTATGAAGGGTCTGTAGAAATCCGCATCCAAACTAGGTGCACCGGCTATGACAAACTGATGGTCCTTGAAATCGTGGGCCACTGAGAGCATTATGGTCAACATTTTGTCCACCTCCTGTTTACGGCTGCCCGGCAAAAGGGCAATGATGGGTTGGTCCGCGTGCAGTTGATGCCGTTCCCTAAATTGGGCAGCGGGCTTCTTTTCAAGGTGGGCAATGGCATCAATGAGCGGATGGCCCACAAAATGTACAGGATAACCATGGCCTTTATAGAAGTCCTCTTCAAAAGGAAGGATAACGTACATGGCTTCCACATCGCGCTTTATTTTGGCGACCCTACCGGCCCTTGAGGCCCATACCTGTGGGGAAATATAATACTGTGTGCGAAACCCTTCGCTCTTGGCCCATTTTGCAATACGCAGGTTGAACCCGGAATAATCTATGCATACAATGACATCTGGTTGAAAGGTCTCAATGTCTTGTTTGCAGTGGTCCAAGTTCTTGAAAATGGTACGTAGGTTCATGACCACTTCAAAGAAGCCCATAAACGCCATTTCCTTATAATGTTTTACTAGGACACCACCGGCTTTTTCCATCAGGTCCCCGCCCCAACATCTTACCTCCGCTTGGGGGTCCACCTGCTTCAAGGCCCTGATCAAATTAGATCCATGAAGGTCTCCAGAGGCTTCTCCTGCAATGATGTAATACTTCATAGGGTCTTATCTTGGTGCAGCGGTACCTTTAAAACAGCTTATAGTAGAGGATGACCAATGCCGTGATGACGGTGGCCACAAGGACGCCCTTGGCCCGCTGGTCCCTTTTTATCTTCAAAAATCCAAAAAAGGCCAGTAAGTTCAAAATAGCGCCCAAGGCAAGTAAACTGCCCACATGGCCTTGTTGTACCGCTGCATGGTACGTATCGGTAATGCTGAGGTCAGAGAACAGCACAATGTACAATAAGGTACCCATGGTATTGGCTATGAGACCTACCAAAAGGCCGATCAGCAGTTCTTTCTTAGCGTTCATTGAAGTTCCAATTGTTTACGTCCTGTATGGCGTGGTAAGCGGTGAGATCAAATTGCGTGGGCACTACGGAGACATAACCTTGTGACAAGGCCCACTCATCCGTGTCCTCCCCTTTGTCCAATAGCTCAAATACCCCAGTGAGCCAGTAATAGTCCCTCCCCATGGGGTTGGTCCTTTTGTCAAATTTTTCCTTCCAATTGGCCTTAGCCTGTCTGCACACCTTAATGCCCTTGATCTTGCCCTCTGCCACCTTGGGTATATTCACATTGAGGACCACATCATTGGGAATACCGTGTAGTAAAGCTTCCGAAACAATGGTTTTCACAAAGGGCCTACTGGGTTCAAAATCTGCCTCCCAATTGTAATCACAGAGCGAAAAGCCTATGGCGGGAATGCCCTCGATCCCGGCCTCCACCGCGGCACTCATGGTGCCACTGTAAATAACATTTATAGAGGAGTTGGAGCCGTGGTTTATACCGCTCACACAAATGTCCGGGCGTCTGGGCAGCAATTCCTGTAGGGCCAGTTTCACACAATCGGCAGGGGTGCCGCTACAACTGTATTCCTCTACGTCCGCAGATTCCGCGGCGGTTCGTATCTTTTTGGAATACAAGGTGCTATCCAACGTAATGGCATGGCCCATGCTGGATTGTGGGCTATCTGGAGCTACCACGAAAACATCTCCCAATTGGCGCATCACATCAATGAGCGTGCGCAGGCCAGGGGCCGTGATGCCATCGTCATTGGTCACTAAGATCAAGGGTTTGGACATTGATTATACTTTCTATTGTAAAAATACGTTTTTAAATAAGATATGCTTCCAAGGGTCCCGTTTAACAAAAAATTAATTCGCCAGGCCCCCATTGGCATGGTTTTTTCTTTATCTTAGGGAATTGAGCTTGTAGGACCGCAAGTATAACGCATAAATCCCAAGATTTTGAGTGCAGATAAAAAAGAAAATTTTATGAAAAGAAATTTAGCCTACGTTTTAGTGATAATGCTCGTGGCCGTTGCCTCTTGTAGTTTTACCAATAAATCTTTTGAAAATGACGATAAGGATAAGTTGTTGATAGACCTCATCACCTACGTCCTTGAAAAACTGCATTACCAGCCCAAAGAGATCAACGATGATTTTTCGGTGAGTGTATTTGAGGATTTCGTGGATGTCATAGACCCTACCAAACGTTATTTTCTGGCTTCGGATATTGCCGAGTTTGAGCAGTATAAATTTCAATTGGACGATCAGATCAAAAATACGGACATCACCTTTTTCAATATTGTGCATGAGCGGTTGCTTGAGCGTATGCAGGATGCCAAGGAAATCTATAAAGAGGTCCTTGCAGAGCCATTTGATTACAGCGTGGATGAGGACATCAATATCAATTATGAAGAAGAGCCTTTTGCCGCTGATAAAGGTGAGCTTAAGGAACGTTGGAGAAAGCAGTTGAAATACGCCACGTTGGGCACCTATGATTCCAAAATATCGCGTATTGTAAAGGACCAAGAAGATGCATCCGTAGATGGGGATGACAATGCCGTATTAACACCGGAGCAGGCGGAAAAGGAAGCTAGGGAATCCACTGAAGCTACCTTGGACGAGTTCTTTGATTTTGTGGATGACTTGCAGCGCAAGGACTGGTTCGTTCAGTATGTCAACACCATTGTGGACGAATTTGACCCACATACCTATTACTTTGCGCCAGATGACAAGGAAAAGTTTGATATGAGCATGTCCGGTAAATTTGAGGGCATAGGCGCTAGGCTGCAAAAAAAGCCCGAAGGAGCAAAAATTGTGGAGATCATCTCTGGCGGACCCGTTTGGAGAGACCAGAGTTTAGAAGTAGGCGATGAAATCATTAAAGTGGGCCAAGAAGGAGAGGAACCCATTAATATCGTGGGCATGCGCTTGGATGATGCCATTAAATTGATAAAAGGCCCTCAGGGCACTGTGGTAAACCTGACCGTGCGAAAAGTGGATGGGTCATTGGAAGAGGTTTCTCTTACACGGGATGTTGTGGAACTGGAGGAATCTTACGCTAAATCTGCCAATATCATTAAAGGGGATGAGACATATGGGTTGATCAACCTGCCCAAGTTCTATGTGGATTTTGAGGATTACAGTGAGCGCAATGCAGCAACAGATGTGGCCCAAGAGGTGGAGCGCCTAAAGCAGGAAGGTGCCGAAGGGTTGATATTGGACCTTAGGGACAATGGGGGTGGATCTCTCAAGACCGTTGTGGAAATGGCGGGGCTTTTCATTAAAGACGGTCCCGTGGTACAAGTGCAGAGCAGTGGTAAGGGCAAGGACGTGTATGATGATAAAGATGAACGCATACAATGGGACGGGCCTTTGGTCATCTTGGTGAACGAGCTTTCCGCTTCGGCATCAGAGATTTTGGCCGCTGCCATGCAAGATTACAAGCGTGCCGTGGTAATCGGTAGCAGACAGACCTTTGGTAAGGGAACGGTGCAGAACGTCATCCCTTTGAACAACATTGTGCGCAGCAATGAGCATGGCGATCTTGGGGCGATAAAGCTCACCACCCAAAAATTCTACAGGATCAATGGTGGCTCCACACAGTTGGAAGGAGTGAAGAGTGATGTTGTAGTGCCGGACAGGTACAGTTACATAGACCTTGGTGAAAGGGATCAAGCCAATCCGTTGGAGTGGGACAAGATATCACCTGCCGACTATGATATGTGGGACGGGTACATTGATTATGACAAGACCATTGCCAATAGTAAGGCGAGGATGGCCACGAACACACAGATCAAATTGATTGAGGAGAACGCCCAATGGCTCAAGAAACAACAGGATGAGACCGTAATATCACTCAATTATGATACGTACCTTCAAGAAAAGAAAGAGGACAAAAAGACGTCTGACTATTTCAAAAAGTTGACGGATTATGACTCCAAACTCACCTTTTCTTCCTTGAAATATGAACAAGAGCTCTTTACCCAAGATTCCACACTCCGAGAAAGGAGGGACCGTTGGCATAAAAACCTGGCCAAGGATGTTTATGTGGAAGAGGCCGTGAACGTACTTCAAGACCTAAAGATGAACAATATAAAAAACGGTAAACTTGCCAGTGTAAAGGATTAGTGGGAACGACCTACTCTGAAAAAGCCCGTTCCATGTATCCATGGAGCGGGCCTTTTTTATGCCAATTTATCAGCGTACAGGCTGCGTAACTTAGCTAGTTTAGGGTTAATGACCACTTGGCAATATCCTTGCGAGGTATTGTTCTTGTAATAATCCTGGTGGTACTCCTCAGCTTCATAAAAGGTGCCCAATGCACTCAGCTCTGTTACTATTGGCGCGTTGTAATAAGGGGCCATTTCAGATAGTATTTGGGCCGCCTTGGTCTTTTGTTCCGCCGTGTGGTAATAGATGACAGACCGGTACTGCGTGCCCACATCCGCACCTTGCCGGTTCAATGTGGTAGGATCATGTGTGGTCATGAATATTGTGAGCAGGTCCTCATAGGATATCTTGCTATTGTCAAAGGTGATTTGTACCACTTCGGCATGGCCTGTTAACCCAGAACATATTTCCCTATAGGTGGGCCTGCCCGGAGCATTGCCACCCGTATAGCCGGAGACTACTTTTTCCACGCCCTTCAAGGCTTGGAATACGGCTTCGGTACACCAAAAACAACCTCCGCCCACTGTGGCCACTTCTTTGTTCGGGCTATCCATGGGCATTCTCTTTGGTCATTTGCATGGCCGCGCTGTTAATGCAATAGCGGAGTCCGCTGGGTTCCGGTCCGTCTGGAAAGACATGGCCCAAATGGGCATCACAGGTATTACAGAGCACTTCCACCCGCACCATCCCAAAAGAGGTGTCCTTATGGTATTTAATGGCCTGTTCGGCTATGGGCTGCGTAAAACTGGGCCATCCTGTGCCGGACTCAAACTTAATGGAAGAGTCAAATAGGGGTGTCGCACAGCAGATGCATTCATATTTACCGGCATCATGTACAGTGCATAACGCTCCGGTGTGGGGAGCTTCCGTACCCTTTTCGCGGGTCACCCTATATTGTTCTGGGGTTAATTGATCGCGCCATTCGGCGTCTGATTTCTCCACCCTGCCAATGGGATCTGGATTTCCATGAACGGCATAGTGGATGACATCTTTCCAAGTAAGCAACATAATTTTCTTTTTTTAAAAGGATTCAATAGCAACAATGTGTTGGTCGATCAAGGAAGGTTGTTCTTACAAAATTACGCTAAATTTGATGGATGTCCGCATACAAAAAAAATAGAGCGATTTATACGGTAGTCTTACTGATCTGTGTAATTGGATTTTGGTGGTTTGAAAATTTTTACACGCCCGCTACCTATAGTGCCAGCTCATCAAGACCAGATGGGGTTTCTCTTGCACAAATCTATATGCCCACCAGTACCACAGGGCAGATTGTACATCATAGTCACTATTCCCTTTCATACAATGAACCGTTTGAACAGGCCGAGTGGGTGGCCTATACCTTGAGCAAGGAACACCTTACCTATGACAATAGGGAGCGGCCTTATTTCATTGAAGATCCTTGGGTGGCTTCCAAATCAGCAGATTGGAGGAACTATAAAAACTCTGGTTATGACCGTGGCCATCTGTGTCCGGCAGGGGATCGTAGGTTCTCCGAACAGGCCTATAATGAAACCTTCTATACCAGTAACATCAGTCCACAGAACAGGTATTTCAATGCGGGGCTATGGAACCGATTGGAAATGCAGGTGCGCTCATGGGCAAAACGTTACGGTGAAGTTGTGGTGGTCACGGGTGGCGTTTTGGAAAAAGGACTTTGGGAAATTGGGGAAGAGGGCGTTGACGTGCCAAAATACTTCTATAAGATCGTAGCGAAAAAGAAGGGCGGTACCATACAGGCCATAGCCTTTCTCATGCCCAACCAAGAAAAAGAAGGGCCCTTGACCGACTTTGTGGTAACCGTGAAAGCCATTGAAGAAAAAACAGGGATCGATTTTTTTGCTGAAATGGACAATGCTACAGAAGAGTCCCTTGAACGCCAGGTGGACCTCAGTAATTGGAAATTTTAAAAACTGTCCTTGAGTCGGTTAGTGTCCAACCGTAGGAAAATGAAAAGCAAAATAGTGAAGAAAAGCAAACCTGATCCCCCGTAACTGAAAAAGGGCAGGGGTATGCCTATGGTGGGCAGGACTCCGATGACCATACCAATGTTGATGAAGTAGTGTATGAAAAGGATGGAAATCACCCCATACCCATACATCCGGGCAAAGTCATTCTTCTGTCGTTCCGCTAGGGAGACCAGCCTAAGAAAGAGGAGCGTAAACAGTAGTACCACGGTGGCCGTACCCACAAAACCCCATTCCTCGCCCACGGTACTGAATATATAATCCGTGTGCTGTTCGGGCACAAAATCACCCTTTGTTCTCGTACCTTCCAAATAGCCCTTTCCAAAAAAACCTCCGGATTCTATCGCCTTTTCAGATTGGTAGGTGTTGTAGCCAATGGTCTTCCGTATTTGTTCTAATTTTTTTGGATCTTTCTCCAAGCGAAGCCAAAGGCTGAAACGATCGCGGTGCCGTTGCTCAAAGAAAGTGTTGAACACAAAATTGACCGATAATGAGAACAGGACAACGGCCACAGCGGTTACCGTTAAGGGCAGTATGGGTATCTTAAAGGTTTTCCGCTTTAGGGCAAAGAGCAGCACAATGAGCAGTGCCAACCCAATGGTGAGCCAAATGGTTCCGAACATGAGTGTAATGATGAACACAAAAATCAAGGTTAGCCCAATGGCCAGGTAATATAGGGGAAGGCCCTCCCTGAATACCACAAAGGTAAGCGCAAAGAAGACCAGGGCACTGCCAGGGTCTGGTTGTGGAATGATCAAAAGGGCCGGTAGTACGATGATAAACAGGGCAATCAACTGATCTTTGCCTCTTTTGATGTCCGTTTGAATATCACTCAGGTATTTTGCCAACGCCAAGGCGGTGGCCACTTTGGCTATTTCTGAGGGCTGGAGGTTAAAAAAACCTAGATCGTACCACGACGTGGCGCCCGCAATCGTTTTTCCAAATATAAAAAGACCCAAAAGGGATGCAATGGAAAGTAAATAGAACACACTGGAGAACCGTTCATAGAAATTGACCTCCAAGGCCATGATGATCAGGACGGCCACAAGGCTTACTCCAATGAAAAAAAGTTGTTTGCCGTGGAGGGTACTGAAATTGAAGATGGATTCATCAGCTTCCGTGAACGTAGTGGAGTAGATGTTGGACCAGCCGATGATGACCAGACTGAGATAGAGCACAACGGACAGCCAGTCTATACGTCTTAGAACGCTTTTACCAGACATACTCGTTGATCTTGAACTCCTCTCCGCTGAACGGTTTTTGATATTCGTGTTCCAAGGTTTTCTCCAACATTTTCTTTTCCAGATCTTTTCGCGAAATGGCTCCCTTTAAATGCTTTTCTATCATTAAGGAAGCAATATGGCCAGCATATCTGGAACCGTAATACCCATTCTCTATATAGACCGCAATGGCTATTTTTGGGTTGTTTACCGGGGCAAAGGCCACGAACACGGAATGGTCCGTGAGCTGGGTGCGCTTGCCCTCTATTTTGGTGAAATTCTCTACAGTCCCGGTCTTACCGGCTATCTCAATGCCCGGTATCCGTACCCATCTGGCGGTACCTTTGGTATAGACCTCGGCCATGCCATCAATGATGGGCTCAAAATGTTTTTTGTCTATCGTGGTGTGTTTGGCCTCTGTGAATCTTGGGTCCACAATATCCTTCCCGGCAACTTTTTTAAGAAGATGGGGCGTAAAATAATGTCCCCTATTGGCAATGGCAGCGGTCATATTGGCCAGCTGTACTGGCGTGGCCAAGACTTCACCCTGTCCTATGGAAAGCGAGATGATCGTAGAGGAGGCCCATCGGTTATCACCATACCATTTATCATAGAATTCTTTTGTGGGAATAAGCCCCTTTCTTCCCGTGGGCAGGTCATAGCCCAGAAAATCACCCAGACCAAAGCTTTTTATATGTTTTTCCCAAACATCCATACCTTCATCCGTGGTGTTGTACTTGTCAAATATCTTGCGGAAGGTATGGGCAAAATAGGCATTGCATGATTTGTAGATACCGCTGTTCAAATCTCGGACCCCGCCACCGCAATGGCACCCTTTTTTTCGGCCACCTACATAGAAGCCATTGTAGCAGGTGACTTTTGTATTTTCATCCACGACCCCTTCTTGCAGCGCCACTAAGGCATTTAGTGTCTTAAAGGGTGATCCCGGGGAGCCCTCGGCCAAAATGGCACGGTTGTATAGGGGCTTGGCAATGCTGTCATAATAAAGCTCACTGTAGTTTTTTGACCTATTCCTACCTACCAGCAGGGAGGGGTCATAGGTAGGCCCGGATATCATGGTCAAAACTTCACCGGTGGCCGGTTCAATGGCAACGATACCGCCCCGTTTGCCCACCATGAGTTTTTCCCCATATTCCTGTAGCGCTTTATCCAGCGTTACACTGATTTGTTTGCCCTGTTCCGGTAAGGTATCCAGGTCACCCTCCTTGTACGGACCAATGTCCCTATTGAAACGGTCCTTTTGTATGTATTGGACCCCTTTTCTTCCCCTAAGAATATCTTCATAATAGCGTTCAATGCCCGTGCGTCCTTTCAACTCGCCCTGCACATAGTGTTTGTTCTGGGACAATTCCCATTCGTTTACCTCACTGATATAGCCCAGCACGTTGGCCGCACTTGGGGTATCGTAATAGCGCAACGATCTTTTTTGAATATAAAACCCTTCGTACTTGCGCATTTTCTCTTGTAATTTGGCATAATCCTCCTTAGAGAGCTGGGGCACCAATACAGAGGGTAGGCGAGGGGAATAAACATGTGCCTTGTGTAGCTTTTCCTTGAATTTGTCCTTGGTGATGCTCAGCAGACTGCAGAATTCCAGGGTGTCCAACGGTTTCACCTCCCTTGGGATTACCATAACATCGTAGGCCGGTTCGTTGCCTACAAGGAGTTGGCCGTTGCGGTCATAGATATAGCCCCGTTCAGGGTAGTCGTATATGGCTTTAATGGCAGGGTCTTCCATGACCTGCTCCGGGGAAAAACTGAATATTTGCAAATAGGATAGCCGGGTCAGAAATGTAAACCCTATAATAACAATGACGGATGACAAAAGAATTCTTCTCATTCCTTCTTTGTGCTAAACAATGCGCTGAACAGCAGGCATAGAATGATGGATGACGTACCCACCACCAAAGTCTTTTTCAAGATAAGCAAGATGTTCACAAAACTAAAAATTTCCAAAGTAAAAAACGCCAAATGGTGTATTACAATTAATAACGCCAAAAACGTGAATTGTTGTGCCTTGGTGGCATTGTTTAACCTAAAACTCTGAAATTCATAGTTCACTCCAAATACAAAGCGCATTAGGGGCGGTCTCAAATAGGCGATGGTGGCCGTTGCCGCAGCGTTTATGGCCAAAGTGTCCGAAAAAATGTCCACGGTAAGCCCCAGCAAAAAACACAGGGTGATGAAGGTGGCCCGATTTTCCTTTAGAGGGTACCAAAAAAGAAAGAGCACATACACCATGGGGTTGATGTAGCCAAAAAAGTTGAGCTTATTGAAAATAAGGACCTGTGCCAAGACCAATAGCAGAAATCGCACAACGTTGATGAATACCGAGTTATTGATCATTGCTATTGGTTTCCGTCAATAACTCTATTTTCTCTGCCCTGTTGAGGTCTTCAATGATATACACGTTATTGATGTTGGTCATATCATTGAAAAGCCTTACTTCTATGGAATAAAAACTTTTGGACTGGTCCAGATCAAATTTAGAGATGGCCCCAATGGGGATGTTCTCCGGAAAAATACTGCTCATGGCCCCCGTTACTATGGTATCTCCTATGTGGAGTTCCACCAATCTTGGAATATCCGCTAGTTGCACCGTTTGGTAATCCTCCCCATTCCAGACCAAGGAACCAAAATGGTTGGTGTTCTTGATCTTGGCATTGATGTTTGATTTTTCATTCAAAATACTCTGTACCGTGGCGTAGTTGGCCGAAGTATTTTCAACGATGCCCAAAATGCCCAAGGTGGTAATGACCCCCATGTCTTGTTTTATACTGTCTTTGCGGCCTTTGTTGATGGTAATGTAGTTGAGGGGAGAGGCATAACTATTGCGGATGACACGGCCGCGAACAACCGTGTATTCACGTAGCGTGGAATCCATGGGTAGGCCGGTGGTATCTTTTTCGGAATTGTACAAGAGCGTGTGCAGTCTTTCATTTTCCCTGTGCAGGCGCCTGTTCTCCTCGCGCAGATTGAAATAGGAGGATACATCGTTCGCGGTTTCAAAGATGCCCCCGGAAATGGCGTTGGAGGAATTTAAGAACTTGGATTGGTGGTAGGAATGCGTTTGTACCGTTAAGGCCAGGGAAATGATCAGAAAAAAGAAATAGAGCAAAAGGATCTTGTTCCGAACCAGAAAGTTGATAATCTGTTGCATTCACCGTTACATTTTCTCTGTTCTTGGACGCACTTTCCTTGGCCTGTACCCTTTTCTCCTTTGATAGGGGCACCAAAGTACTTACTTTATTAAGATGCTCTTGTACCGTTCCAGGTTTTTCAAGGCTATGCCCGTTCCCCTTACCACGGCCCTTAAAGGATCTTCCGCAATATAAACCGGCAGATCCGTTTTCTGGGAAAGCCTTCTGTCCAAGCCACGGAGCATGGAGCCGCCCCCGGCCAGGTAAATCCCCGTATTGTAGATGTCCGCTGCCAGTTCTGGTGGTGTTTGGGAGAGTGTCTCCATGACTGCGTCCTCTACCCGTAGTATGGATTTGTCCAGGGCCTTGGCAATTTCCCTATAGGAAATCTGTACTTGCTTGGGTTTTCCTGTCAATAGGTCGCGCCCCTGTACTGATTTTTCCTCTGGTGGGGATTGCAGGTCTTCCGTGGCGGACCCTATTTCAATTTTAATGGCTTCCGCGGTACTTTCACCTACGTACAGGTTATGCTGCGTACGCATGTAATAAATGATGTCGTTCGTAAAGACGTCTCCCGCGATTTTAACGGATTTGTCACAAACGATGCCTCCTAGAGCTATCACGGCAATTTCCGTGGTACCGCCCCCAATGTCCACGATCATGTTTCCTTTGGGCTGCATGATATCAAGTCCAATACCAATGGCCGCGGCCATGGGCTCATGGATCAAGTACACCTCTTTCCCGTTTACCCTTTCCGCTGATTCCTTTACGGCGCGCATCTCCACTTCGGTTATGCCGGAAGGAATGCAAATGACCATACGGAGGGCGGGTGGGAACCATTTTTTCTTCAACGCCGGGATGTTCTTGATGAACATATTGATCATTTTCTCTGAGGCGTCAAAATCAGCGATCACCCCATCTTTTAAAGGTCTAATGGTCTTGATGTTCTCATGGGTCTTGCCCTGCATCATGTTGGCCTCCTTGCCCACGGCAATGATCTTGCCCGAAATCCTGTCACGGGCCACGATGGAAGGACTGTCCACCACTACTTTATCCATGTGGATGATCAATGTATTGGCAGTGCCAAGGTCAATGGCTATTTCCTCGGTCAAGAAATCAAAAAATCCCATAGTGTAAAGTTTGGTCCCCCGATTAACGGGCCTATTTCATCGGTAAAAGTAGTAAAATTAATGCTTAAAATGACGTGTGCCCGTCATGACCATGGAAATTCCGTTTTCATTGCAATAATCAATGCTCAATTGGTCTTTTATGGAGCCCCCTGGCTGAATGACACTGGTTATTCCTGCCTTATCCGCAATCTCAACGCAGTCGGGAAATGGAAAAAAGGCGTCACTGGCCATCACCGCTCCATTGAGATCAAAATCAAAGCTTTGTGCCTTGTGGATGGCCTGGTTCAGGGCATCTACCCGGGATGTCTGTCCCGTACCACTGGCGCAGAGCTGTTTGTTCTTGGCCAGTACAATGGTGTTGGATTTGGTATGCTTGCATAATTTAGATGCAAAAAGGAGGTCTTCCAGTTCCTTCTCCGTGGGTTTTTTGTCCGTGGCGTGGGTCAGGTCCGCGGCGGTATCCGTCTTATTGTCCTTGTCCTGCACCAAGATGCCGTTGAGGCAGGTCCTTACCAAGGTCTTGGGAAGGGCTACCTGGTTTTGCACCAAAATGATCCTGTTTTTCTTTCCTTTTAGGATTTCCTCTGCCTCAGGGCTATAACCAGGGGCGATCACCACTTCGCAAAAGAGCCCGTGTATTTCTTGGGCAGTGGCCTTATCCATTTCCACGTTGCTGATCAGAATACCGCCAAAGGCGGAAACGGGGTCACCCGCCAAAGCATCCACATAGGCCTCCCTAAGGGTTTCGCGCTGTGCCAGACCGCAGGCATTGTTGTGCTTAAGGATGGCAAAGGTAGGGGCCTCGCCCTGGAATTCGTTCATTAGTAACACTGCGGCATCCACGTCCAAGAGGTTGTTGTAAGACAGCTCCTTGCCGTGTCGTTTTTGGAACATGGCCTCAAAATCCCCATAGAAATATCCTTGTTGGTGCGGATTTTCGCCATAGCGTAGACTCTGGCCTTTCTGCTCACTTATTTTAAGGGCAGGGAGGTTGTGCTCTTGGTTGAAATAATTGAAAATGGCGGAATCATAGTGAGAGGAAATGTGAAAGGCCTTGGCCGCAAAGCGCCTTCGCTGGTCCAAAGTAGTGGTGCCCTCACCGTTGGTAACGATGTCCAGTACTTCCGCATAGTCCTCCATGGAGGAAACACAGAGTACATCCTTGAAATTCTTGGCCGCCGCACGGATCAAAGAAATGCCCCCTATATCAATTTTCTCAATGATGTCCTGTTCTGGGGCACCGCCCGCCACGGTTTTTTCAAAAGGGTACAGGTCCACAATGACGATATCTATCTGTGGAATGTCATATTCGGTCATTTGGCCCACATCGCCCTCATGGTCCTGGCGGTTCAGAATCCCCCCAAAGACCTTGGGGTGCAGTGTTTTTACCCTACCGCCCAAAATGGAGGGATAGCTCGTTACCTCCTCCACGGGAACTACGGCAATGCCCAGCTCCCTTATGAATTTTTCGGTACCCCCCGTGGAGTAAATGGTGATGCCGAGCTCATTGAATTTTTTTACGATAGGTTCCAGGCCATCTTTATGAAAAACGGAGATGAGGGCCGAGGATGCTTTTTTTGCACTGCTCATTTTGTATGCTTTGGATTACTGTTCTAAGCAGACAAAAGTACTTTTTTTGCGTACAAACCGCCGTCCGGGTTATCAACAAATGACTTAAAGTTTTAAAGAATTCCAGCTACTTTTTCATTAACGTACTCCAAAAATCGCGCATCGGCCTCAGTGAACGGATCCAGGGTGTTGGAGTCTATGTCTATCTGCCCAATGTTCTCCCCATCCTTAAAAAGGGGCACCACGATTTCTGATTTTACGGTGATGCTGCACGCAATGTAATTGTCTTGGGCCTGAACATCGGGCACTATGAAATTTTGGTTGCTTTCCGCTACCTGTCCGCATATTCCTTTTCCAAACGGAATAATGGTGTGGTCTGTGGGAGCACCGGCATACGGGCCCAATTTCAGTTCACGTTTATCCCCGTTTTTAAAGTAAAACCCTACCCAGTCATAGTGTGGCACCTCCTTTTTAAGTACTTCGCACAGCTTTTGCAGTTTCTGGTCCACGGTATCCGGCGTGCTGAGCATCTGTGCCACGGGTTCTTTTAATCGTTCAAACATAGTGGGTCATTTGGTAGGTCAAAAATCGGTTTAAAAAGAAAACGGAACAACACTTTGGGGCTTAAATCTTCGTTAATCATTTAAAGTTTGATCCCAGATTCCATTACCTTTGCCCTATGAAGAAGTGCTTTCATAAACTATGCAGCGTGCTCATGGCCTTTTTGCTGTTGGCCTCCACCATTTCTTGGACGGTGGGCAAGCATACCTGCATGGGCAGGGTGGTGAACGTGGCCCTGTTTGCCGATGCGGCCGATTGTGGCATGGCCAAGGCATCCGCTCTTATGGAGGATGATGGGCAACACCATTGTTGCGATGATGAGCACATCACCATTATTGGTCAAGATGACCTTAAATTGGTGTGGAATGATTTTGAACCGCTCAGCTTATCCGTGGTCTATACCACGTGGGGCACCAATGTGGCGGACCAATTTGTAGGGCTACCTGCGCAGCGCGTAAAACTTCCTAAGTACCCACCACCCAAAATTCCCAAGGATCTTGTGATCCTATATGAGGTGCTCCTAATTTGATTTTGTTGTGTTTGCCAGACTTTGGTTTCGTTCCAAAGCCTTGACTGAACATGCCTCTTGCCAGCCTTTGGCATGGGGCGCACACATTATTACAAAATCAAAAAAATGATACCATTATTAAATAAATCGTCTTTCAGACCATTTTTATACACACTTTTCTTCCTCTTTTTCCCCTCCGTACATGGGCAGGAGAAAGAGGGTCCCGTGGTAAGCGGAACGGTAGTGGAGGAACAACAGGAAGGGAAGGGCGTTCCCCTGGTGGGCGCCAATGTATATTGGTTGAACTCACCCACGGGAACCATTACAAACGATGCCGGCTTTTTCAGTATCCCCGTATTAGAGGGCTACGACCAACTGGTCATCAGCTATGTGGGTTTCGTTACGGACACGTTGACCGTGAACGGCCCACAGGTAATTGCCCATCGAATGCAACCCACGGAATCCCTTGATGAGGTTGTGGTCAGGAAAAAACGGGATGCGGTACAAAAAACATTCTTCAGTGCCCAAAATGTGGTCACCGTGAACAGCGCGGAGCTCTTAAAGGCCGCTTGTTGCAATCTATCCGAAAGCTTTGAGACGAACCCGGCCATAGATGTGAATTTTTCCGATGCGCTCACCGGCACCAAACAGATTCAAATGCTTGGGCTTACCAGTCCGTACCTTCTTATAACACAAGAGAATATTCCCATGGTCAGGGGTGCGTCACAGGCCTATGGCCTTACCTTTACGCCGGGCACATGGGTAGAGAGCATTCAAATCACCAAAGGTGCCGGCAGTGTTGTGAACGGGTACGAGAGCATATCTGGGCAGATCAATACGGAATTGGTGAAACCACTTACGGACGATCATTTGTTCCTTAACGGCTATGCCAACCAAAACGGTAGGTTAGAGCTCAATACGCACATGAACTGGCCATTGACCGAGAAATGGAGCACCGGCCTCTACATCCATGGCAATAAAAGAAGCTTGAAAGAGGATGCCAATGCAGATGGTTTCTTGGATGCGCCTTTGGCAGACCAGATCAATATCCTTAATAGATGGCAATACCAAAATCCACAAACGGGCTGGGTGAGTTTTTTCAATATCCGTTATCTCAATGACCAAAAGCAGGTGGGTGAGACCAATTTTGACCCGGATGCATGGTCCATTTTGCGCTCGGCCATTGAAAGCTCCCCATCTGGGGGAGCAGACGTGCCTAACGTGCAAGGAGCGGCATGGGGCAGCGAAATTGATACGGAACGGTTTGATACCTCTTTGAAACTGGGTTATGTTTTTCCTGAATTACCGTTTCAGAGCTTGGGTTTCCAAGCCGCCTACAGTGTTCACGAACAGCAATCCTATTTCGGTTTGCGGCAGTATGACATTGCCCATCGCAGCCTCTACTCCAACATGATGTTCAACAGCATAATCGGGGATACCCGAAATACCTTCAAAACAGGCCTTACCGTGGCCTATGATGCCTATGATGAGCAGGTAGATGCCACTTCCTTTGAACGAACGGATGCCTCGGCCGGGGCCTTTTTTGAGTATAGTTACCAAAATCTGGAGCGGTTGAGTCTCACGGCGGGCATCAGGATAGACCGGCACAACCGTTTGGGCACCTTTGTAACGCCAAGATTGCACGTTCGTTATACGCCTTGGGAACTAGGTAGCTTTAGGGCCTCTATAGGACGGGGACGAAGGGCGGCCAATATCTTTGCGGAGAACCAAAGCTTTTTTGCCTCTGCCAGACAGTTGCAGATCAGCAATGACGGTGGCAATATCTATGGGCTGGATGCGGAGGATGCCTGGAACTACGGTGTCAGTTTTCTCCAAGGCTTTTCGCTATGGGGCAGAACGGGCAATGTCTCGCTGGACTTCTACAGGACCGATTTCAATAACCAAGTGGTGGTGGATTGGGAGAATCCCCGTGCCATTCGGTTTTATAATTTAGAGGGGAAGAGCTTCGCCAATAGTTTTCAAGTAGAGTTGAACCATGAGGTACTCCCCAACTTGGAATTTCGTACGGCCTATAAGTTTTATGATGTTCAGACGGATTATAGATCGGGCCGTTTACAGAAACCGCTACAGGCACAGCACCGTTTTTTTGTGAATCTGGGCTACAACACCCCTTTGAGCGCCCAAGGAGAACAGTGGCGTTTTGACTATACCGTGCATACGTTGGGAGAGCAACGGTTGCCCAATACGGATGCCAATCCGCCTCAGTTTCGTTTAGGCGAGTTTGCAGAGGGTTACAGTTTGATGAACGCCCAGGTGACCAAAGTCTTCTCCAATAAATTTGAAGTATATGTAGGTGGGGAAAATTTGACTAATTTTAGACAACCCAATCCCGTTTTGGGGGCAGGTGACCCTTTTGGCGAGAATTTTGATACCAGTATTGTATACGCCCCCATCATGGGCCGTATGTTCTATGTGGGCTTTAGGTATAGGCCCTTGTTAAAATAAAGCTTAGAGGCAAGATAGGAAGGAAATAATTAAAAGTTGTTGAATACAAAAATCATAATTTAATATAGCGATATGAAAAAAGTAATGGTACTGGGTGCTCTTTTATTGGGCGTAACCATGGGAATGGCACAGGATAAGAACAAAAAACTATCTATGGAGGTAGACGGCAAGTGCGAAATGTGCAAAATGCGCATTGAGAAGGCCGCACTAGGTGTGAAAGGGGTGAAATATGCACTGTGGGATATACCCACCCATGAACTGTCGCTCATTATTGATGAGCGCAAAACAGACCCCATGGCCGTAAAAACGGCCTTAGTGGCC
>CAKZLG010000157.1 GCA_937125035.1 uncultured Maribacter sp.
GTCTTATTTTGCGGACCTGTAATAGCCTTTATTGGGAATCTCAATACCGTATTTCTTCCTGGAGCCATTATTGAGATGGGGCTCCCTTAACCACGGGTTATGCCGCTTTAAAATCTTATAATTGATTTCATAATCCTGTGCAAAATCGGCAAAACTGGCCACCGGTGTATCCACCTCAACGGTAAATGTGGGTACCGCTTGGTACAGGTCTTCTTGCTCTATGTGAAAACCATACTTCTCAGGGTTGGAAAGTATTTCCTTTATGGCCATGATCCTGAAGACATATCTGCCGGTTTCATCGCCCAATAAGAGGTCATAATAATCATCTACCTGTTGTATGCCCATAAATTTATTGATCGCACCGGGCCCGGCATTGTATGCAGCGGCGGTGAGTGTCCAACTACCGTACCTGTCCTTCCACCTATTGAGGTAGCGGCAGGCCACCTCTGTGGATTTCTCCAAATGGTACCGTTCATCCACATTACCATTGATTTCCAGACCATATTCCCTCCCAGTCTCACGCATGATCTGCCAAAACCCGGTAGCCCCTGCCGGCGAGACCACATTGGTAAGTCCGCTTTCGGCCACGGCCAAGTACTTGAAATCATCCGGTATGCCATTTTTGGCGAGAATGGGCTCAATGACGGGGAAATATTTATGCGCCCGTTTCATTAAAAGCAATGCGTTGGACTGCCAATAGGTGTTCACCAAGAATTCACGATCTATACGTTCCATGATCTCAGGGTCATCCTGGGGCACCACTTCCCCGGCAAAATTAAGGTCCCCAGGAATGTCTATGGATGAAATACGGTACTCCGCCGCCACGTTTTTGTCAATGCTGTCATTTAGCTTTACGGGGCTTGGCGCACTTTGTTGGTTTGCGCCGCCCACGGCAAAAACCAGGGTGCTGACCACGAACAGTACACCAAATACCATCAATATGTGCTTAAGTATCTTCATAAGGGCTTCATTTAGGAATACTCCAAAGGTATCCATATACCGCAGTTAATCCAAAATAATTGAAGGAAGGTGTTCATTGAACCATTTGGCCCTATGAATGATCATGGCATGGCTGCCCTTTTTTACGGTGATACAGTCCGTAATGTTTTCAATGGGAAAGACAGTATCCCTGTCTCCGTGAATATGCACAAGGTTGTTGGGAACATCGTCCTGCTTCCAATTCACAGTTTGGTCAATGCACCAGTCCATATATCTTTTGTCCCTTACCGACAAATACCTTTCATAGAGTTGCAAACGCTTGTTCAACACCTCGCCAAAGGCATATTTGGCCAAAAGCTCCATATTGTTCACTACGCCAGTGGGCAACAGCTTGTGGACCTTTGTATACTTGGCGAACAGCATTTTTTTGGGCAGTTCCCTTGTTCTTTTCACACTGCTTATGATGATCAATTTTCTAACGGCCATGAACTTGGCCATTTCCTGTATGAGCATTCCACCAAAGGAAACCCCTATCAATACAGGATTGGGGTGCGCTATGTGACCGATCATTTTCTTTGCGTACGCAGTCAACGTCATTTTCGGATCTGGTATGGTCCACTCTAGATAATGGAGCTCAAAAACCTGGGGCGATAGCTGTATGAATTCGAAAATTTCAGGGCCGGCAGCCATGCCCGGCATAAAATAAATAGGGACTTTGGTCGTGTTTTCCAACTTGATAAGCGTTAAAATATAGGAATTTAGCCAAATTTTGATTAACTTTGACTCATACGAGAAGATTATCGATTTATTCAATCGAAAATTTAGTGAAACAATACCAGCCAATTACGATTTAGGGAAAATCGTAATTTTTTTGTCTTAAACCAACACTAAAATCAACTATATGAATACTGTTACAATCAAAGACAATGCTTTCTTGCGCCAATTTGAAGCGGTTGTGGATGGTCATTTGGCCAAAATTGAATATTCCTCACAAGAAAGAAAGGTCTTCCTTACCAAACTCGTGGTGCCCGAAGAAATCACCCAAGAGGAATTTAAAGAGAACTTCATAAAAGCGGTCTTGCACCAAATCCAAGAACAGAATTTGCGTGTGGTACCGACCAGCCCCCAAATTGCCGGTTTCTTGAGAAAGAACAGACAATACAAAGAAATGCTTCCCGTAGGAATCAGGATATAATAAAAAACCTCCCAAAACGGGAGGTTTTTTTATACTTCAATCTTGGCATCCTCAAATTGTAGGCGAACCATATTATCCATATCTATTTCCGTTAGCCTAACCGTATGCACGCTATTCACTAAAGAGGGATCCCACGGTGCTTTCACCTTTACGTAGTTTGTGGTGAACCCATGTATGTATCCTGCTTTGTTCTCCCCTTCAAAAAGTACGGAATGCCATTTTCCCAATTGGCCTTCATAGAACGCCCTTTTTTTCTTGGCGGAAAGTGCGCGCAGCATTTTGCTTCTCTTGTTCCGCACCTTTTTAGGAACGGCACCGGGCATTTGTGCCGCCATGGTATTGTCCCTTTCAGAATAGGTGAATACATGTAAATAGGAAATATCCAGTTCATTAAGAAAATGATAGGTCTCTAGAAAATGGTCTTCGGTTTCGCCTGGAAAACCCACAATTACATCCACCCCAATGCAACAATGGGGCATTGCGGTCTTTATCTTACTCACCCTGTCCTTATAAAGGGTGGTCATGTACCTACGCTTCATCCGCTTTAAGACCTCATCACTGCCACTCTGCAAGGGAATATGGAAATGGGGTACGAAGGTCTTGCTCCGTGCCACGAAGTCTATTGTTTCGTTTTTTAACAAATTGGGCTCTATGGATGATATTCGCAAACGCTGAATGCCCTGTACGTTTTCCAATGCTTTTACGAGGTCCAAAAAAGTATGTTCATGCCGTTTGTTTCCGAACTCCCCTTTTCCGTAATCCCCAATATTGACCCCCGTAAGTACAATTTCCTTAATGCCTTGGGCAGCTATTTCCTCAGCATTTTTAAGGACATTGGCCAAACTATCACTTCTGGAAATGCCCCGTGCTAAGGGAATGGTGCAATACGTACATTTATAATCGCAGCCATCTTGGACTTTCAAGAAGGCGCGTGTGCGATCGCCAATGGCATAACTGCCCTCATAGAAATCGGCCTCATCAATGGCGCAGGCATGTATTTCTGCCCTTTGGCCGCGCTGATCCGGATGTTGGAAAAGATCGTTCACAAAACCGGCCAAATTAAATTTCTCGGTGGCGCCCAATACCAAATCAACCCCGTTGACGTCTGCCAGCTCTTCCGGTTTTAATTGGGCATAACAGCCAATGGCGGCCACAAAGGCTTCCGGATTTGTCTTTTGGGCCCGTTTTACAATGGTCTTGAATTTTTTATCCGCATTTTCGGTGACAGAACAGGTGTTGACCACATAAAGGTCCGCCTTTTCTGAGAAATCCACCCGCTCATAACCTTCCTTTGCCACGCTTCTACCAATGGTAGAGGTTTCGGAAAAATTGAGCTTGCAACCCAAGGTATAGAAAGCTACCTTTCTTTTCATGCCTCATGTTTCATTTTAGGAGGGCAAAGATACCACTTTGGTTTAAAAGCGGCATCAAAGGGGGAACAGGTGGTATTGCCCTAATAATTACGCCATTTTTTGGTGGTCTCAAAAACGTGGTTCAGAATATCGGCCTCCGTCTCATTGAATTCCACACCCCGCCTGGCCATCATCACCTTGGCCGCTTCAAAGGCTTTGTTGGGCATATAGGTCGTAAAGCCAGAGGCGCCTCCCCAACTAAAACTGGGCACGAAATTTCTTGGAAAACCAGGCACATAGATATTAGAGTTCACCCCTATTACCGTACCCGTATTGAACATGGTGTTGATGGCCGTCTTGCTATGGTCCCCCATCATAAGTCCACAAAATTGCAGTCCTGTTTGTTCAAAGCGTTCCGTGGCATAGTTCCACAACCGTACTTTAGCATAATTGTTCTTAAGGTTGGAGTTATTGGAGTCCGCGCCAATATTGCACCACTCCCCTAGTACGGCATTGCCCAGATACCCTTCGTGGCCTTTGCTGGAATACCCAAAGATAACGGCATTGCTCACTTCCCCACACACCTTGCTATGAGGGCCAATGGTGGTATCGCCGTATAGTTTCCCCCCCATTTTTATAATGGCATGGTCCAAGAGGGCCAACCCGCCCCGTATGAGGCTGCCTTCCCATATTTCTGAGTTCCTGCCCAAATAAATGGGGCCATCCGTAGCGTTAAGGATACTGTACTCCACCTTGGCGCCCTCTTCCAGGAAGATACGCTCAGGGTGGATCAAGTGGTTGGTCTTTGAAATGGGCTGGCTTTTTCTGCCTTGGGTCAAAAAATCAAAATCGGCCTGCAGGGCCTGCCCATTTTTTGAAAATATGTCCCATGTAAATTCAATTTTATCCACAGGATGGGGATGGGTCACTGTTTGGAGACGGTCAATGTCCAAATTTTCTGGGCCTTTGGTACTCTTATAGGCAAGAACCAGACCCTCCTGTTTCAATACCTGTTCATTATCCATGCCCGTAATGGCCTCCACCAGAGCGGGCGAAGGCCAAACAGCGCCGTTGATGTAACAATTCACGTGACCCGTGACAAGGGGGTATTTTTTCTGAAGGTAGTCTTCCGTGAGAAAAGACGTCTTTGTCTTTAGGTAGGCCTCCCACTTTTCGCGAATCGTCATGATACCCACCCGTATTTCGCACACTGGTCTGGTAAAGGTGAACGGCAGGAGATTGTTCCGTACCGGGCCATCAAAAAGAATATAGTTCATGGAGCTACTTTTTGCCAAAATTAGCGAATATGGACGCAGCTTTGGCATTTTATGGACCATCGCCTTAAAATCCAGATATAAAAAACGCCCTCAAAACTATTTTGAGGGCGCTTGGTATGCTGTAGAAAGGTCTAACTTATTCTTCTTCCTTTTTCTCTTCTTTGGCAAATTTCTTGTATTTGTTCTTGAACTTATCGATACGACCAGCCGTATCCAAGAACTTGGCCTTACCAGTATAGAAGGGGTGTGATGTTCTGGAAATCTCCAATTTCACCAACGGATATTCCACGCCGTCCACTTCCAAGGTCTCCTTGGTGTCTGCCGTGGATTTTGTAATGAAAACTTCCTCATTGGACATATCCTTGAAGGCCACTAGCCTATAATTCTCTGGGTGTATTCCCTTTTGCATGATCTTTATTTTTTATGCACCCATACCAACGGGTACGCTTTTAAAGGCTGCAAATTTAAACATTTTACCCAAATGCACAATCAGATTCTGAAAAATAGGTGAAAAATTATGTACCTTTTCCTGTAACAAAAGATAAGACTCACCTACCAATGGTAGCAGTTAACAACCTAAACCTCTATACATATGGAAACAAATGAACCCAAAACAGGAAAATTTGCCTTGAACTATGGTGCCCTCACCGGCTTGGTGGGCATAATCTTCGCCATTATGCTCTTTACCATGGACATGCATTATGATCAAGGAGCAGCCGTACAGATAACCCAGACCTTGATTCTAGCAGCCGGTATTGTTTTGGCCATCCTGCAATTCAAAAAAGAGGGTCAAGGATTATTGACCATTTCACAAGCCTTAAAGGTAGGTGCCGGGGTCGCCTTGATTGCTGGAATCTTAGGCCTGATCTGGTTTTTTGTCCTTTCCAATATCATTGAACCAGACTATATGGATAAAATATATGAAATAGGAAAGGTAAAGGCCATGGAACAGAATCCAAAACTTACCGCCGAACAAATTGATCAAGGCATAGCCATGCAAAAAAGCCTGGCCTGGATCTCCTATCCCGTTATTTTGATCATAAATATTCTCATTGGTTTGATTGTTGGCCTTATCACTGGTCTGATTTTCAAAAAACAGGAATCAGCCTATTAATACCTGAGTATTTATAGTATTTTTGACGGGAATTCCAGAAGCAAACCATGCAGCTATCCATAGTAATTCCCTTACTTAACGAAGAAGATTCCCTTAAGGAGCTGCATGACTGGATCGTGTCTGTCATGAGCACCAACCACTTTGTTTATGAAGTACTTTTTGTGGATGACGGCAGTACGGACAATTCTTGGAACATCATTACGGGGCTGGCGAATGAAAACCCCAATGTAAAGGCCCTACGTTTTCAGCGCAATTTTGGAAAATCACAAGCGCTCCACGCGGGGTTCAAACATGTGCAAGGGGAAGTTGTGGTCACCATGGATGCCGATTTACAGGACAACCCGGAGGAAATCCCAGCCCTTTATGACATGATACACAAGGGTGGCTATGACCTGGTCTCTGGTTGGAAAAAAAAGCGGTATGATTCCGTTTTGTTCAAAAATCTGCCCTCCAAACTGTTCAATTGGGCGGCCCGCAAGACCTCTGGGGTAAAGCTGCATGATTTTAACTGCGGACTAAAAGCATACCGAAAATCGGTCATCAAAAACATTGAGGTTTCGGGGGAAATGCACCGCTACATTCCCGTTCTAGCCAAAAACGCAGGCTTTGGTGCCATTGGTGAAAAGGTGGTACAGCACCAGTCCCGCAAATACGGCCATACCAAATTTGGGGCAGAACGCTTCATCAACGGTTTTCTGGATCTGATTACCATTTGGTTTGTCTCCACCTTTGGCAAAAGACCCATGCACCTTTTCGGTGCCCTTGGCGTGCTCATGTTCATCATAGGCTTTGGATTTGCCCTTTATTTGGGCATAGATAAGCTTTTTATAAATCCCTTTAGTCGGCTGATCACTGATCGGCCCCAGTTTTATATTGCCCTAACCTCCATGGTCATTGGCACCCAGCTGTTCCTAGCGGGCTTCTTGGGCGAGCTTTTGGTGCGGTCCAAAAAAGAGGAGCTGCGCTATATTATCACGGAAGAAAAGGGCTTGAAACAAGGAGAGATGCATTATTCTTCTTAAATTTAATCGTACAATAATCAAAAGTAATTATGGACAATATCCTTGAAAGTGCAAAGACGTGGCTGACCGATTTTTTTGACCCTGCCATTAAAAAAGAAGTCCAGCATTTAATTGACAACGACACCGAAGAGCTGAAGGACCGGTTTTACAAACACATGGAGTTTGGTACTGGGGGCATGCGCGGCATCATGGGCGTGGGCACCAATAGGATCAATAAGTACACCTTGGGCAAAAGCACGCAAGGTCTTAGTAACTACCTACACAGGTCGTATCCCAACGAAGAAATAAAGGTGGTGATCGCCTATGATTGCAGGCATAACAGTGACACCTTGGCCCGTACGGTGGCAGAGGTGCTTTCCGCGAACAGCATTAAAGTATACCTATACAGCAGTCTTCGTACAACCCCTCAGCTCTCGTTTTCCGTGCGCCACTTAAATTGCCATGCGGGGATAGTGCTCACCGCATCCCATAACCCCCCGGAATACAATGGCTATAAGGTGTATTGGACAGACGGTGGCCAGATCGTACCCCCGCAGGATGGGGAAATCATTGCGGAAATCAACGCCCTAGGTTTTGAGGACATCAATTTCAAAGCCAACGAAACCTTAATTCAGCTCATAGATGAAACGGAAGATGAGGCCTTCATAGCCGCTTCGGTACAGAATGGCAGTTTCAATGCGCAGGGGAAGGACGATTTTAAAATCGTGTTCACCTCCTTGCACGGCACGTCCATCACCGCCATTCCGGAAGTCCTAAAAAGAGCAGGCTATAGCAATGTCACCATAATAGAAGAGCAGGCAGTGCCCGATGGTGATTTCCCTACGGTGAAATCCCCCAACCCAGAGGAATCAGAGGCCCTTTCCATGGCCATCCAAAAAGCGGAGGAGATCGGTGCGGATATGGTGGTGGGTACCGACCCAGATAGTGACCGGCTGGGCATAGCCGTGCGAAATTTGGCCGGTAAGATGGAAATTGTAAACGGAAACCAGGCCATGGTACTCATGACCCAATTTCTCTTGGAAAAACAAAAGCAGAAAGGGTTTCAAGGTAACGAATTCGTTGCCACTACCATTGTCTCAACCCCCATGATGGAAGCCATGGCCAACGCCTATGGCGTGGAGTTCAAAACTGCCCTGACCGGCTTCAAATGGATCGGCAAGATGATCAAGGACTTTCCAGAATCGCAATTCCTAGGCGGTGGCGAGGAAAGCTACGGCTATATGGTGGGCGATTTTGTCCGGGACAAAGATGCGGTGACCTCCACCCTTTTGGCCTGTGAGATCGCATCCCAAGCCAAGGCAGACGGAAGTTCCTTTTACAAACAGCTCATAGATTGCTATGTGGCCTATGGTTTTTACAAGGAACATTTGGTCTCCATTACCAAAAAAGGCATCAGTGGTGCGGAGGAAATAAAGCAAATGCTCAAAGATTTCAAAGAAAACCCGGTTGCCGAGGTAGCGGGATCCAAAGTGCTTTGGATCGAGGATTACAACACCTCCACGGCCAAGAATGTGGTTACGGGGGAAGAAAGGAACATTGATATCCCAAAATCCAACGTGTTGATCTATGAGACGGAAGACGGCACGCGCATTGCGGCAAGGCCAAGCGGTACGGAGCCCAAAGTGAAATTTTATATCAGCACAAACGCAGTATTGGACAGTGCCCAAGAGTACAGTGAGGTAGCCGCCATTTTGGATGCCAAGATACAGCGTATTTTAAAGGAGCTGAACCTCGGTTAATGGACTATTTTAAAAAGATCCTTGTCTTTGCTAGGCCTTACCGGCAGTATGCCTTTTTGAATATCATAGCCAATATTTTTTACGCCCTTTTCGCCACTTTGGCCATGATATCACTTTTTCCCATGCTCTCCGTGCTTTTTGGCCAGACAGAGCGCGTGGAAACTGCCCCATTATGGACGGGGTTCAAGCATATCAAGGAATATGGCATGGATTCCCTGAATTACTTCATCACCCAACAAGCAGGGGATAACGAAGGGCAAGCCCTAGTGGCCATGGTGGTCTTGGTGATCACCATGTTTTTCTTGAAGAACTTGTTTGGCTATTTGGCCATGTACTTCATTACTTTTTTACGAAATGGGGTGTTGAAGGATCTACGGAACGCGCTGTATGAAAAAACCGTTAGTCTGCCCATATCCTATTTTTCTGAAAAACGGAAAGGCGACACCATTGCCAGAATCACATCAGACGTGCTGGAAATACAGCATTCCTTTTTGTCCATTTTGGAACTGATCGTGCGCGAGCCATTGACGCTCTTGTTTACGATCATCGCCATGATATCCATCAGCGCCAAGCTTACCTTGTTCGTGTTCTTGTTTTTGCCCCTATCTGGGTATTTGATATCCCTGATTGGTAAGTCGCTCAAGCGAAAATCTGACCGGGTACAGCGAGAACAGGGTCATTTCCTGTCCATTTTAGAAGAGACCCTCGGCGGACTTAAGGTCATAAAAGCCTTTAATGCAGAACCTATCTTTTCTGGCTTTTTTAGGAAATCCACCCAGAGATTTTATCATTTTTCCAATAGCCTACTCAACCGGCAGAACTTGGCTTCACCTACCAGTGAATTCTTTGGTATCGCCGCTATAGGGGTCATTTTATGGTTCGGTGGCCGTATGGTGCTGATTGAAAAGTCACTCCAACCAGAACTGTTCATCACTTACATGGGTTTGGCCTATCAAATACTTACCCCTGCCAAGGCCATAAGTAAAGCCTCGTATGGCGTAAAAAAAGGCAATGCGGCTGCGGCCCGGGTGCTGGAAATATTGGAAACGGAAAACCCAATATCCGATTCTCCCAGTGCCATGCAGAAAGACACTTTTGAAGAACAGATCGTGCTCAAGGACCTTAGCTTCAAATATGAAGAGGAATACGTGCTCAAAGACTTTAACCTAACCGTTCCCAAAGGCCGTACCGTGGCCTTGGTAGGCCAATCGGGCAGTGGCAAGAGCACCATTGCCAATTTGGTCACGCGCTTTTATGATGTAAACGAAGGGGCCATCACCATAGACGGTACCAATATCAAGGAACTTAAAAAGGACTCGCTCCGAGGGCTATTGGGCTTAGTGACCCAAGATTCCATTCTGTTCAATGACACAGTCAAAAACAACATCGGCCTTGGCAAGCCCAATGCAACAGATGCCGAAATTAAGGAAGCGGCCCAGATTGCCAATGCCCACGACTTTATCATGGAGCTTCCCCTTGGCTATGATACCAATATAGGCGATGGTGGCAATAAATTGAGCGGGGGCCAAAAACAGCGGTTGTCCATTGCAAGGGCAGTGTTGAAAAACCCGCCCATCATGATCTTGGATGAGGCCACCTCTGCCCTGGATACGGAAAGCGAGCGTTTGGTACAGGACGCCTTGGACAAAATGATGCGCAATAGGACATCAATTGTCATTGCGCACCGGTTGAGCACAATCCAAAAAGCAGACCTCATTGTGGTTTTGCACAAGGGCCAAATTGTGGAACAG
>CAKZLG010000158.1 GCA_937125035.1 uncultured Maribacter sp.
AAAGAAGCCAGTATTGCCGTAATGGACATAGCAGAATTGTTGGCCTCGGCAGAAGATCTATAAATTATAGCGCGTGTTAGTTGAATTTAAAAGTTTACCGGAAAATGCCAGGATATGGATCTATCAATGCAATAGGAGCTTCACGGATGCGGAGCTGGTGGAGATCAACGAAGCCCTAAGTGCATTTCTTACGCATTGGACGGCCCATGGCAATGACCTCAACGCAGGTTTTGAAATCAGGTACAACCGTTTTCTGGTCTTGGGGCTGGACCAATCCGCCCAAGGGGCCACGGGCTGCTCTATAGATGCTTCGGTCCATTTTATACAACAGCTGGAAAAAAAATACGGAGTGACCCTGTTGGATAAGATGAACGTTTCCTATAAGCAAGGGGAATACATTGCTTATAAGCCCCTCGTGGATTTCAAGACCATGGCCAAGCAGAAAGCAGTATCCAAAAAAACCATTGTCTTCAACAATTTGGTGGCCACGAAAGAAGAATATGAGAACCATTGGGAGGTGCCCGCAGAAGAGAGTTGGCACGCTAGATTCCTTTGATTACTACCTTGAAACATCCTGTTTTTATTAGGTTTTATCGGTGAAATGCAATATTTTTCAGGCTTTGAAGTTATCTCCATACATTTCTAAGCGTATGCGTCTTTATCTTAGTTGTCTAATTTGCTTTCTCGGTATGTTCCATGGCTTTTCGCAAAGCCCGCTGCTGGCCAAAGATAGTTTGGCTCAAAGCCTCTGGGTAGAGACCCAGTATCAAAATATGTCCTTGGATGAGAAATTGGGTCAATTGTTCATGGTGTTGGCCACTTCCAATGGAAGTGACAACCAGACCCAGAAAATCAGGCAATTGATAAGGGACCAGCACTTGGGCGGCATCATCTTTTCCAAAGGAGGCCCAGTGGCACAGGCAAAACTGACCAACGAATTCCAGCGTCTTTCCAAAACCCCGCTCATGATCGCCATGGATGCGGAATGGGGGCTGGCCATGCGGTTGGACTCCACCTATGCCTTTCCCTGGAACATGACCTTGGGAGCGGTGAACAATGATGACCTTATCAAAAAAGTGGGCGCCCAGATAGGAGAGCATGCCAAACGATTGGGCGTACACATTAACTTTGCGCCGGATTTGGACATCAATACCAATCCAAGGAACCCCATAATCGGCAATAGGTCCTTTGGCGAAAACAGGGATGTTGTGAGTGACAAAGGAACAGCCATCATGGAGGGCATGCACCAAGCGGGCATTCTGACCAGCGGGAAGCACTTTCCAGGCCATGGGGATACCGCGGTAGACTCCCACCATGCCTTACCGGTCATTCCCTTTTCCAGAGAGCGGTTGGACAGTCTAGAACTGTATCCTTTTCAAAAACTAATAGCCAATGGGCTGAGCAGTGTAATGGTGGCCCACTTGGAAGTGCCCAATTTAGAATTGCAGGAGGGGTTGCCCTCCTCGCTCTCCGAACAGATCATCTCCGGATTGTTAAAGGAGGAAATGGGTTTTGAGGGGTTGATATTTACCGATGCGCTGAACATGAAGGGTGTAACGGACCTAGATCCAAAGGGCAATGTTTCCTTGAAGGCCTTTTTGGCCGGTAATGACATGTTGTTGATGCCGGAAGATGTGGTGGCCGCCAAGAACAGTCTCATGCAGGCCTATTCCAACGGGCGTATAACGGAGCAGCGTCTTGCCCATTCCGTTAAGAAAATCCTCATGGCCAAATACAAGGTGGGCCTTCATGAGTATGCCCCAATAGACGTTAAAGGACTCTATAGAGACCTGCATACATTGGAGAACGATATGCTTTATGAGGCTGCCATGGAAAGTGCCATTACCGTGCTGCAGAACAAGGTGGACCTACTGCCCATAAAAGGGTTGGAGAATAAGAAAATAGCCTATGTGAAGTTTGGGAACGCCCCTCATACCCCTTTTTTGGAGGCTTTGAACAAATACGCCAAAGTGACCGAAGTATCAGGCACCGATCTGGCCGATATAAAGCGCAAGCTTACGGATTTTAATTTGGTCATCATAGGTCATCACATGGGTAATGAGAGCCCATGGAAAGCTTATGATTTCTCACAAAAAGAACTCAATTGGCTTCAGGGCATTGCCAATGAACGCACCAGTAATATGGTACTTTGTGTCTTTGCCAAGCCCTATGCCTTGGCCAAGGTCTCTACCTTTAAAAATGTGGATGGAGTGGTCATGGCCTACCAAAACAGCGCTATTGCCCAGCAGAAGACCGCTGAGGTCCTATTTGGGGCCATTGGGGCCCAAGGAAAACTGCCTGTTACGGCCCATTCGGAATTTCCTGTGGGTTCTGGCCTAACGTTGACAGGATTGAAAAGATTGGGTTACAGTTACCCGGAGCGGGTGGGCATGGATTCCAACACGCTGGCCAAGGTAGATGCCTTGGTGCAAAATGGTCTGGATAGCCTCATGTTCCCGGGTGCACAGGTTCTGGTGGCCAGAAAAGGCAAGGTGGTGTACCATAAAAGTTTCGGTAAACCTACCTATGCGAGTACGGATTCGGTCACCAATGATCATATCTATGACTTGGCCTCCCTCACCAAAATATTGGCCACGCTTCCCATGGTCATGAAAATGGAAGAGGAAGGGAAAATTGCCTTGAACGATACTTTTGAGGAACTGGTGCCCGATTATTCCAATACGGAGCTTAAAAATGTAACCGTTTTAAAGGCACTTTCCCACTACGGCAGGCTGCCGGCATGGATCCCCTTCTATATCAATACCCTGGATGAGGACAGAAAACCATCAAATGCGTTTTACAGGACCATCAAGACCAGTGGATTTTCCACCAAAGTGGCCGAAAACCTCTATTTGACCGATGCCTATCAAGATTCCATTTACAATCGCATAGGCCGCCAAGACCTGAAGTCCAACAGGTATCGTTATAGTGACGTGTCCTA
>CAKZLG010000159.1 GCA_937125035.1 uncultured Maribacter sp.
ATCAACCGTACCCGCTTCATCGGCATTGGGCTGTGCGCCAGAAGAAATAGATACCGTTTGGGCATTTAAGCCCGTAGCTGAAGCCATCAATAAAATTCCCATGACCAAAAAGAAGGGCTTCCCAAGCTTAGCGCTTTCAACCCAATTCCAAAAGGCTTTATATTTTTTCATTTGCATAGCAGTTCGTATCTAACGCATACTGTTCAAAAGACCAAAAGACATCTTTAAAACAGACGTCAATATTACTAAAAATAAGCCCTAAACGCTTAAATAACAGATGAAAACTGTGTTTTCTGGACGAATGGCCAAGCATTGGCCACCAACCCTTAGGCCAGTCGAGGGGATTGGGTCTGGACCGTAGGGGCAATCTTCCGTACCAAGCCCTGCAACACTTTTCCAGGCCCAATTTCCGTAAACAGGCCTGCCCCGTCCTGAACCATCTGCTGTACGCTCTGGGTCCATTTTACGGGAGCGGTAAGTTGTAATATCAAGTTCTTCTTTATTTCGTTGGGGTCCGTTACGGCGGTCGTGGTCACATTTTGATATACGGCACAACTGGGGTTCTGGAAAGAAGTACTTTCTATGGCCGCGGCCAGTTCTTCGCGCGCTGGCTCCATTAGTGGGGAATGAAAGGCTCCACCTACGGGGAGCACCAAAGCCCTCTTGGCACCGGCTTCCTTCAATTTTTCACAGGCCTGGTGTACTGCCCGTACTTCCCCGGAGATGACCAATTGCCCTGGGCAATTGTAATTGGCGGCCACGACCACCCCGGGGGTCTCCCCACAGATGCGTTCCACCACCCCATCTTCCAAGCCCAACACCGCGGCCATGGTACTCTCTACCGTCTCACAGGCCTTTTGCATGGCCAAGGCCCGTTTGGAGACCAATTGCAGGGCATCTTCAAATGCCAAGGTCTGGTTGGCCACCAAGGCAGAAAACTCCCCTAAGGAGTGTCCGGCCACCATATCTGGCTGAAACGCATGGCCCATGACCTTACCCATAATGACGGAATGAAGGAAAATGGCCGGTTGCGTCACTTTCGTCTCCTTTAAGCCTTCCACTGTTCCATGGAACATGATCGCTGTGATATCAAAGCCCAAAATGGCATTTGCCTCTTGGAACATGGCCTTTGCCATGGGGTATTTTTCATAGAGGTCCAATCCCATACCCACGAATTGGGCCCCTTGGCCCGGAAAGATGTAAGCGTTCATAACATAACATTTAGGTGCGGCAAAAATAAGGATATAATGTTCATTCACAAGCCTATTCCATGCCTAATACGAACGCAATCCGTAGCTTCACTAACGGCTTTTCTGGTCCTTGAACCAGCCCGAATAGGTAACATAGGCCTCTGCTATACGGTCTATTTCGCCCTGGCTAAGTTCCGGGCTCACCTCTTTTATCTTCTTTGCGGGCATACCGGCATAAATGCTTCCAGAGGTGATGTGCGTACCTTTGGTCACCACGGCCCCCGCCGCAATGATACTATTGGATTCCACCACACAGTCGTCCATAATGATACTGCCCATCCCCACCAAGACATTGTCCTTTATGGTGCACCCATGTACAATGGCATTGTGCCCAATAGAGACATTGTTGCCTATATTGGTGGGCGATTTTTGATAGGTGCAGTGGATCACCGCCCCGTCCTGCACATTCACCTTATTGCCCATCTTAATGTAGTGCACATCTCCCCTGATCACCGCGTTGTACCACACACTGCACTGGTCTCCCATGGTCACCTGCCCCACTATGGTGGCATTCTCCGCAATAAAACAATCCGTTCCAATCACGGGGGCGTGCCCCCTAACTTCCTTTAAAATCATAGGTTTTCCTTTATTCAAAATAAGATAAGAGTTCTTTTTTCTTGGATGCCGAGACCAATAGCTCCTTACCATTGGAAACCACCACGCTGCCCCCTTTTCCGCGTTTGTACTGTACCACTTCGTTCACATTGACCAAGTACGACTTATGAATGCGGGCAAATGCAAAATTACCCAAAGCCTCCTCAAAATACTTTAAGGTTTTGCTCACCAGCATTTTTCTTTGTGCCAAATGGATTTCCGTATAATTATCATCTGCTTTGCAATAGAGGATGTCGGCCACGTTGAGCACCTGAAAGCCATCTTGCTGTGGTAAGGTCAACTTGCCCTCCACCCCATTCGCCTTTGTGCTGAGCACGCGATCCGCTAGGTCATCTTCCTTTTTTTTCACCACCGCCACATAGTCCACCGCTTTGATGAGCTCATCTATGTTGATGGGCTTCATAAGGTAATACGCTGCATGATGGTTCAGGGCATCTTTGGCATAATGGTCGTAGGCAGTTACAAATATGGTTTCAAAAGTGCGATCGGGCACCTGCTCCAGCAGGTCAAAGGCATTGCCGAAGGGCATTTCCACATCCAAGAAGACCAGGTCCAGTTGAAATTTTCGAAGAAGTTCCAGAGCATCGTGTATGGAAGCGGCCTCCCCTACTACTTGTACGGACGGACAATATTTTTTGAGGTAGTTCCTCAGGATTTCCCGGCTATTGGCCTCATCCTCCACCAAAATGGCATTAAGCTTCATTGATCTCGTTTTAACGTAAGTATTACTTTGGTTCCGGCCCCATTTGCTTGGGCATCGGTGATGGCTATATCCACTTTATTGGGGTACATTTCATTGAGAATGGCCACCCGTTGTTTGATGTTGCCCATACCTTTGGACTTCTGTTTTCGCTGGTGCTTGGTCTTGAGCTGTGCCGAAGCCTTTCGCCCTATACCGTCATCAGTGATGGTGATTTCCACCTCATGTGCATTCTTTGCTGTTGCCGTGATCAACAGCCTTCCTTTTTCTTCCTTGTAACGAAGCCCGTGCCAAATGGCATTTTCTATGTAGGGCTGCAAGAGCATGGGCGGAATTTGAAAGGCATCTACCCGCAAATCATCGGCCACCACAATGTCGTAGTCAAATTTGTCCGAAAACCGGGAGTGTTCCAACTTCACATAAAGCTCCAACAACTCCAATTCTTGGGCCAAGGGAATGAAGTCTTCCTCAGAATACTCCAGAACGGACCGCATAAGCTTTGAAAAATCACTGAGGTACCTATTGGCACTGCGCTCATCATTCTTGGCGATAAAGTTGTTGACGGAGTTCAGCGCATTGAAGATAAAATGTGGGTTCATTTGGGAACGCAATGATTTCAGGGCCAAAAGGTTGTTCGCCAATTTCTGCTGTTGGTTACTTCTATAAAATAGGAAAACGGCCAAAACCATGAGGAACAAGCCAAAAATCAGCGAGTATATGACCCATTTCTGTCGTTTGAAACGTTCTTGCGAAAGCTCCTGTTCCGTAACCGCCAGATCATATTTGCTGGCCGTGAGCTCCCGTTCCTGCTCCAGGCCCCTTACCCTGTCCTGTATGCTGGCAATCTCCCTATTGAAGCGCGCGGCCCTAGAGATTTCCTGCTCTTTGCGCACATAGAGCGTATCTACCAGATCCACATAGGTTTGATAGGTTTCCAGCGCTTTGTTGAAATCACCACGGTTGCCATACACCTCAGATAGTTTTTTCGTTGCGTCCTTTTGAACTACAAGGTCATCTTCCGCATCCGCGGCCACAATGCTTCGCTGCAAAAAGGGAATGGCCTCCGTGTACTTGTCTTGGGCAATGTACGCATTGGCTATTTTATAATTGATGCGTTGGGTGGTGAGGGTATCGCCCAGTTCCAGGCTATTGGCCCTCTTTTCCGAGGCGGGCAATTGTTCCAAATCTGCCAGGCTTTTCTTCCGTAGCGCAATTTCTTCAGTATAATCGTTCTTCTTGTTGTAAAAATCCGCCACCTTTTCTTTTTCCTGTAGGGCGCGTTTGGGGGCCAACTTACTGGCCATTTGCAGAGAATTGCCGTAATAGGTCTCCGCTTCCACCAGTTGATTGTCTTCGCTATAGGCTTCGGCCATCTTTGAATTTAGATCGGTTATCTTCAGGGCCATTTGATTCATGGTGGCCAATTGAAGCCCTTGTTGGTAGAAGGCGATAGCGGTCTGGGTATCCTTGGTTCCCTTGTGGGCATCCCCCAACAGTTCATAAAGGGCCACACGTTGCCCTGGCGGCATGTTTTTTAGATCCAACATGGGTTCTAAAATAGTCTGGGCCTCGGCAAACGCTTTGTTCAAGATGTGCGCCCTTCCTAAAAGCAAACTAGTGGCCACCGTTTTATGTATATCAAGGGCATCTTCAAAATTATCGATGGCCAGATCATATTGTTGGTGGAACAGATACACTTCCCCCAATACGGAGAGGGATTTGGCCAGATCGTTCTTACTATTGTCATTGTCCAACAGGGCTATGGATTTGGCCACGAATTCCACACTTTTTGAAATGTCCGCATTTTTATACTGGAGGGCGGAATCCAAGAACATTTGATGGTTTGCATTGGGGCCTGGGGCAGACCTGCGTAGGGAACTTAGACCAGCATCCCCCGAAAGCCCTTCCACCTGGATCTGCACCTCATCTTTGTTTTTTACTTGATAACGTACCGTTTCAAAACCTGCCCCTTCCACGATCAACATATCCCCCAAGGCCACGGGAATGCGAAATGTGCCCAACGCATCGGTTTGGGTACTTTCCCCTTTATCCGTCAAAATCAAAATGCCCCCCATAGGCTTAAGGGTCTCCTTTACGGACACACTGCCTTGCAGATAGAATTGGTTTTGGTCCAAACCCGTCTGACCCAAAACCGTAACCGTCCCGACCCATATCCATAAAAACACAATGTACAGCTCCTGTTTCATAGGTTATATTCCCTGTAAACTTAGCTGATTTATCCGGTTTCAAAAAATGCGTTTTTCATGTGACACCCCTTTTAAAACAACAATTTAGCGACTTTACGAAAACAATGGGCCAGCTTACTCATCCAAAGGCCCTTTTCCCTCATTGCCCATTTTAAAACAAATTGTTTTCGGGTAGGTTTGGGCATCAATCTTCAAAAAATCAAGAATATGAAAAGGTACATGAACATCATTACATCTGCAGCGGCCCTTATTTTAACAGGCCTATTATGCCACTCCGCCATAGTGCCCATCACCCTCAGCGGCTCAAAAATGGAAGAAACACATCGCCCCGGGGGCCCAATCAAAAAAAATGTGGTGCAAATTGCTCTTTTATTGGATACCAGCAACAGCATGGACGGACTCATCAACCAAGCAAAAACACAATTATGGGATATTGTAAATGAGTTCAGTTATGCCAAATGCGGCAATGGTACCCAGCCAGAGTTACAGATCGCCCTCTATCAATATGGCAATGATGCGCTTTCCTCAAGGGAAGGTTATATTCAACAAGTGCTCAATTTCAGTGGGGACTTGGACGAAATTTCCCAGAAATTATTCTCCCTTACCACCAACGGGGGTGAAGAATACTGCGGGGCGGTCATGAATACTTCATTAAACCAATTGGAATGGGGCAAGAACCCCGATCAATTGAAGATGATCTTTATTGCGGGTAACGAGCCTTTTGACCAAGGGCGTACTTCTTATGTAAATGCCGCCCTAAAAGCCAAGGAGAAAGGAGTGGTGGTGAACACCATCTTTTGTGGGGACCCTGAGCTAGGGGCCAATACCCATTGGAAAAAAGGGGCCACTTTGACCGGCGGGGAATACATGGCCATTGACCACAACAGGGCCATTGCCCACATCAGCACCCCCTATGACCACTTGATCATTGAATTGAACGGAAGGTTGAACGGCACCTATATTTCCTATGGTTCCTTGGGCAGGGCCAAACTGGAAATGCAGGCCGTACAGGACAACAATGCCATGGAAATGGAAGCGGAAGTTGCCGTGAAAAGGGCGGTGAGCAAAAGCTCTAGCCTGTACAACAACAAAAAATGGGATTTAGTGGATGCCACCTCGAGCACCGGATATACCCAAGCGAAAATATCCAGGGATGAACTGCCAGAAGCACTACAACAAAAATCGGATGCCGAGATTGAGGCCCTTTTGGAGGAAAAGCGCTTAGAGCGAAAGAAAATACAGGAAGAGATACAGGTCGTGAACCAAAAAAGGGAAGCCTACATAGCCAAGCAACGCCCTGCCCATAATGAAGGGTCCTTGGAAAATGCCATGATACAGGCCATTAAGAAGCAGGCCGAGGCCAAACAATACCGGTGGGAATAGAAAAAACAGTGCAGATATTGGGGGCCTTGGCCCCCGATATTCTTATTGTGCAGCCGGACAATAGCAGTCGTACCTACGTTCTGACTGCCCAAAATCGTAGCCCAGGGTAATCTGGTGAAAGCCCCCGTTGTCAAAACGGATGTCCCCCATTTGGTAGGAATAGTTGTAGGAAACCATGAAATTTTTAATGTTGGCCCCCACAATGGGTGTTATGAGCTGCAAACGCTGTTCGCCGAAACCAGTGGCCGTTTGAAACTGGGCACCATCAAAACTGCGCCGGTAGGAGAGTCCGCCCCAAATACGTCCAAACTCCACATCCTTATACACCTTGGCATTGATGTCCACTGTCCTTTCCCTAGTGAATTCTGTTAATTGAAAAAGGATGGAGGGCTCCACTTGCACCTCGTTCCTTCCAAAAATATACCCGGCAGATATGAGGTACCGCCGAATATTGTCGATCACCAATTGATCGGGATTGTCCTGTCTGTCCCTATAGTAGACATTCCGTGGACTGCCCGTTAGGGCGTTCAATACGGCAAAATGTGTGTAGAATTCCTGAAAATTATAGGATATGCCCAAGTCCACATTAAAGTACGAGGCGCTCAAACGCTGCCCTGAAATGGCAGGGTCTGGGGTTACGGATCTAAATTCGCTCTCATCCAAACTGCTCTGTAAGATGGTGCCACTTAAGCCAAAAGAAAGTTGATTGAGCATTCTGATATCATCACCGCCCAAACGCAAATGGTGGGCATAGGTAGCTTTGAACCCAGTTTGGGAGTGATAGCCATTGGCATCATTGAACAGAATGGCCCCTATGCCGCTAGGGCCATCCCCCAATCTAAAATGGGCATTTACGGTTTGTAGGCTGGGCGCATCCTCAACATCAAACCATTGCTTTCTGGCCGTGGCCCTGATCTTGCCTCCTTCACCGATACCGGCCATAGAAGGATAGACCAAATAATAGTTATCTGCCAAATAATCAAAATAAACGGGGATACCCTCTTGCGCCTTTGCCATAAAGCCAAAGCACAATGCGGACAAGAACAGTGATTTTTTCAAGTTCATCTTTTGGGAAAAGGGGCTAAACGTACAATACGTACCAAATATAAAGTATAACGGGTTATACCAAACATTATTATGTGCCCTGAACTTTGTACTTTTGTCAAGACCTTGTTCCAATGCGCAATGAGGTTCTTGTTCTATTTTTCCTTTAAAGATGAAAGTGAATGCCCACCCAAAAAACAGTGGGCCCAATAACTAAAAAAAGCAGTGATGAAAGAATATTCCTTAACCGTAAAAGAGACCAACAACCCCCGGATCTTAAAATTTGAGACCAACCATATATTGGTACATCGCAAAAATTATGAGTACAAAAACATAGACGAGGCCCAGAACTCGCCCTTGGCCCAGCAGCTATTCCATCTCCCTTTCATTAAGACAGTCTATGTTTCAGGTAATTTCATAGGATTGGAACGCTATGATATTTTGGAATGGAGTGATGTAAAGGATGAAGTGGCCCAGCAATTGGTGGAATACCTAAACGCCGGGGAGCCCGTGGTTTTGGAGGAGGATACGGATAAAAAAATTCCCGTAACGGTCTATGCGGAAGTCACCCCCAACCCAGCGACCATGAAATTCGTTGCCAGCAAAAAAATCGTGGGCGCTGCCTATGAGTTCAAGAACATAGATGAGGCCAGACAGGCTCCATTGGCCATGGCGTTATTTCAATTTCCGTTCGTAAAGGAGGTCTTTTTGGATGAAAACTATGTTTCCGTTTCCAAATACGAGGTGGCCGAATGGGATGATATTACGTTGGAGCTGCGTGAACTCATACGCAATTTCATAGCAGAGGGTAAGGATATTGTGGCGGATAGCGCGAAGCCCGTAAACGCTAGCGATGAAAACGAGCCCTCTGCCAACGGATCCGCTCCCAAGGAATATGACGATACCAGTAAGGAAATCATTGCCATACTAGAGGAATATGTAAAACCTGCCGTGGCCAGTGACGGGGGCAATATCCTTTTTAAATCATACGAGGAAGACACCAAGCGGGTAAATGTCATTTTGCAAGGGGCATGCAGTGGCTGCCCTTCCTCTACCTTTACACTAAAAAACGGCATTGAGACCATGCTCAAAAACATGATGGGCGATCGCATACAGGAAGTGGTGGCACTCAACGGATAAATTTCCGGATTATTTTGTCATTGAAATTTTTATTCCCTATTTTCAAGTGAATTTAAAAAACACTAATTATGGCAGTTTTAAAAGTTATAGAAGTATTGGCCAATTCTGACAAAAGTTGGGAGGACGCCACAAAAAAGGCAGTGGCACAGGCATCCAAATCCGTGAAGAACATCAAGTCCGTTTATCTGAACGAACAAAGTGCCACGGTAGAGGATGGTACTATTTCCGACTACCGGGTAAACGTAAAAATAACGTTTGAAGTAAAATAATTGCTACAAATACCAGATACCAAGCGCCTTTAGGCGCTTTTTTTATTCCTTTATTAAATTACGATACCAAAAAACCAAATCGTAAGCATGACAGAAAAATTCACTAATGCCCTGGTACATGAGAGCAGTCCGTACTTGCTGCAACACGCCCATAATCCGGTGGATTGGGTGGCTTGGTCACCTAAGACCTTGGACCGTGCCAAAAAGGAAAACAGGCTATTGCTCATCAGTATTGGCTATGCAGCCTGCCATTGGTGCCATGTCATGGAACATGAATGCTTTGAGGATGTAGAGGTGGCCGAGGTGATGAACGCCCATTTCATCAATATAAAAGTAGACCGTGAGGAACGGCCAGACGTGGATCAAATCTATATGGACGCCCTGCAGATGATGACCGGGAATGGGGGCTGGCCCTTGAACATCGTGGCCCTACCAGATGGCAGGCCATTTTGGGGCGCCACCTATGTGAATAAGAAGAATTGGATTGAAGCGCTCCATCAGCTGCAGTACCTCTACCGTACCGACCCCAAAAAAGTACTGGGATATGCTGAAAATATGACCCAAGGTCTTATTGAAATCAACAAGGTCGTGAAAAACGATGCCCCATCTGGACTTTCACTAAAAGATATTGACCAAACGGTAACCACATGGCAGGTCTACTTTGATACGTTTTTGGGCGGGTACAAAAGGGCCCCCAAATTCATGATGCCCGTAAACTTGGAATTCTTGCTCTACTATGGCCATACCCAAGGAAAAAAGGATCTCTTGGCCTATGTAGACACCACGCTTAAACGCATTGCCTGGGGTGGAATATTTGACCATGTAGGGGGCGGTTTTTCCAGATATGCCGTAGATACCAAATGGCACGTGCCGCACTTTGAGAAAATGTTATATGACAATGGCCAGCTCATCAGCCTCTATGCAAAGGGCTATGCGCTCACAAAGAATGAGCTCTATAAAAAAGTGGTGGAGAAGACCCTACAATTTCTTCAAGAAAACCTATTGGATGACCAAAATGGCCTTTATGCCTCCTTGGATGCGGATAGCACCAATGACCAAGGCGTGCTGAAAGAAGGTGCTTTTTATGTATGGACGGCGGAAGAATTGAAGGCCCTGCTCCAAGAAGATTACGAGGTCTTTGCAGCGTACTATAACATTAATAGCTACGGCCATTGGGAGGAAGATCATTACGTATTGATAAGGGACGACAATGAAGCGGAAATAGTGCAGAAATTTGGACTCAGCCAACCCGAACTATCCGAACGTATGGAAACGTGCCTTGAAACCTTAAAAGCAGTACGGAAGAAAAGGGAAGCGCCCCGCTTGGATGACAAAATTCTTACCTCATGGAACGGCCTGGCCCTCAAAGGCCTAACGGATGCCCATCGGTACCTTGAAGCGCCTGCTTATATGGAGCTTGCCCTTAAAAATGCCCAGTTCATTGTAGACGAACTGATGGAGGAAAATGGGAAACTATGGCACAACCACAAAAAAGGCAAAAGTACCATAAACGGCTTTTTGGAAGATTATGCCACCGTGATCGATGCCTATATTGGTCTTTATGAAAC
>CAKZLG010000160.1 GCA_937125035.1 uncultured Maribacter sp.
AAAAGGCGGTACTCAATAACATGACCTCATCGCTTTTCAACGGCAATGTGGCCTTTAATGGTGAGGTATCCACTAAACAGGAGGTACCTACCTTTGCCATGAAGTTGAAAATGGACCAACTTAAGATTGCGGAGACCTTTAAAGCCTTGGCGCTCTTTGAGGCCTTGGCACCCGTGGCCAGCGTGCTCAAGGGCAATTTCACCTCAGACCTAACGTTGGCCGGTAATCTTAACGATGATTTCACCCCTGATCTTTTATCCCTTACGGGCCAGGTTCTGGCCAAGGTCATGACCCAGCAGATTACACCAGAGTCCGCCCCCGTGCTTTCAGCCCTGGACAGCAAGTTGAACTTCATAGACCTTAAAAATGTGGACCTTTCCAATCTTACGGCTGATCTTTCGTTTGAAGATGGTCTGGTAGCGGTAAAGCCATTTACCTTTTCGTATAAGGATGTGGACATACAGGTACAGGGAGGCCATACGTTTGATAAAAAAATGGACTATAAGGCCACGCTTCAAGTCCCTGCCAAATACTTGGGCAGTGAAATCAATGCACTTTTGGCACAGATCAATGAGGAGGGCCTACAAGACCTTAGTATCCCAATAACCGCCAATATTGGAGGCATGTACAACAACCCCCAAGTTACCACGGACCTCACTGCCGGGGTTAAGGACTTGACGAACCAACTCATAGCCGTTCAAAAACAAAAACTTATGGATCAAGGCAAAAGTAAGGCCAAGGACCTCATTGGCGGTATTTTAAAGAAGCAAACAGAAACCGCTGGTGACACCGTGAAAGGTGCCGACAAGAGTGGTAGCCTAAAAGGGATGCTCGGAGATATCCTTACCTCGGGCAGCAAGACGGATACCGTGACCGGCCAGGACAGCGTTCCCGCAAAAAGGGATGAGGTAAAAGCAGTGGCCAAAGACATTCTGGGTGGTCTTTTCGGAAAAAAGAAGGATACGGCAAAGGCCAAAAAGGATACCATTAACTAAAGGTGAGCCCTACGTAATATCCTTCGCTTCCACGAATATTGAAAACCGTATGGTCTTCAAATAACAGGTATTGCCCTTTTATGCCTTTTAGTTTACCCGCATACTGTGGGGTTTTATCCAAATTAAGGCTCTTCACCTTTTCTGGATATTGCAAGACGGGATAGATGACCGAAGTCTCTTCCTTGTTCTCCAAAAAATAGGGTGCAGCGGCCTCAGGGATAAAAGGCCGTAATTTACTGCGCCACATTACAAGGTCCTCGTCATCCACGGTATTGGTCAACATCTTGCGCCAATTGGTCTTATCGCCCACATGGTCCTTGAGCGCCACTTCCGTGATGCCGGCCAAGTATCTATTGGGTACTTCCACGATTTCTATGGCCTCGTGCGCGCCTTGATCGATCCAACGGGTAGGTACCTGGGTTTTACGGGTAACGCCCACTTTAACGTTGCTTGAATTGGCCAAATAGACAATATGTGGCTGTAATTGCACCCTTTTTTCGTAGGCCAGATTGCGGTCCTCTTTATCCAAATGTGCGGTACTCAGCTCTGGCCGCATGATCCAATCCCCGGCGGAAGGGGTGTCAAAAAAACAACTTTTGCAGAACCCCTGTCTAAAGATGGGTCGGTCTTCTCCACAGTTTAGGCAGGTGTATTTGAGAAATTGAATTTGAACCTGTTTGTCCAATAGTTGGTTCATGTGTATAAAATCGTCCTCAAATACCAGATAATACTGTATGGGCGTGGTAAATTCCGTCTGCATTTTTTTTAAGACCCCTTCAAATTGCATGTGTGGCACCTATTATGATTCTATTTGAAAATGATGGGCAGAAACCCTATTTTTAGCGCCCTAAAGATACCTAAAAATGCCGATTCCGTTATTTAACTCCATAGCTTCTTGGCTCCTTAAAAAGAGGTATCATCAAATAGAGCTTTTTTTGAAATATCCAGAAGAGGTACAGGAAGAGCTCTTATTACAGCTTTTGGAGTTTGCCGAGGATACGGACATGGGCCTACACTATGATTTTGAATCCATCAACTCTTACAACACCTATCGGGAGCGGGTTCCCATAGTGTCCTATGAGGAGGTGGAACCTATGATAGAACGCACCCGGAAAGGGGAACAGAACCTATTTTGGCCCACTACGGTGAAGTTGTTCGCCAAGAGCAGTGGCACCACCAATGCCAAAAGCAAGTTCATACCCGTTAGCTCCGAGGCCTTGGAGGATTGCCACTACAAATCTGGCAAGGACTTGTTGTGCCTTTATCTGAACAACAATGAGGATTCCCAATTGTTCACGGGCAAAAGTCTCCGCTTGGGGGGCAGTAAGGAGCTTTATGAGGACAATGGCAGTTTCTTTGGAGACCTGTCTGCCATACTCATAGACAATATGCCCCTATGGGCAGAGTTCAGTAGTACGCCGAGTAACAAGGTTTCGCTGATGAGTGAGTGGGAGACGAAGCTAAAGGCCATCATTCAGGAATCCGTACAGGAAAATGTAACGAGCTTGGCAGGTGTGCCCTCTTGGATGTTGGTACTGTTGAACAACGTGCTAGAGGAGACGGGAAAAGATCATCTCTTTCAAGTATGGGAGAACCTGGAGGTATATTTTCACGGGGGAGTTAATTTTAGTCCGTACAAGGAACAGTACAGAAGGCTATTGCCCCGTAAGCAGTTCAAGTATTATGAGATTTACAATGCCTCCGAAGGGTTTTTCGCCATTCAGGATAGGAACAATGCGGATGATCTCTTGTTGATGCTGGATTACGGTATCTTCTATGAATTTATCCCTATGGATGGTTATGGTACGCCCCAACAAAGAGCCTTACCGCTATGGGAGGTTGAAATAGGGGTCAATTATGCCATTGTGATCACCACTAACTCCGGATTGTGGCGCTATAAGATCGGGGACACGGTCCGCTTTACTTCCAAAAGTCCGTACAGGATTAAGGTGACAGGGCGTACCAAGCACCACATCAACGTGTTTGGCGAAGAGCTCATTATAGAAAACGCAGAGGAGGCGTTGCGCACCGTATGCTCAAAGACGGGGGCGGAGATCAAGGACTATACCGCCGGGCCTATCTTTATGTCCGGCAAGGACAAGGGTGCCCATGAATGGATCATTGAGTTCCGGACCCCGCCCAAGGATATCCGCTACTTCACGGAATTTTTGGACAATGCCCTGAAATCCCTCAATTCTGACTATGAAGCCACACGATACAATAATACCACCTTGAACATGCCAACCGTGCATCTGGCAAGACAGCA
>CAKZLG010000161.1 GCA_937125035.1 uncultured Maribacter sp.
CTTCTTCAACGAGTTCCGGACCGGGTAGGGAAGCATAGATCAAGGAGGGCCCTTGATCTGTTTGGAATTCGGGCCGTTTTAAAAGTTCATTGAGTGTCCAAGTCACATCACCGGCCCCTCCTGCCGTGGGGTTATCGCCCATATCACTGATCATAAACGGTTTTTTGTCGCTGGCCAAAGCCATTTCCAGACTTTCATCAAGGGTGGCAACAGGAGCCACGAACTCAAAATCATTGCGCACCTCCCAAAAGGCCTTCGCCAATTTTTCTGCTCCAGCGCTCACCTGTTCTTTGTCATCTCCGGTGACCATGACCACCCCGTGGTTGCGTGCCTCATCTGCCCAAGGATAGCCCATCCAAATAGCGGCATCAATCACGCCATCTTGGTTTTCTACGGATGGGATCTGTGCGTATAAACTTTTTCCGGGTTCTATGCGTGTACTGGTCTTTTCCCCCGGTAGCAGAATGGGGACGGGAATCCAAGCCTTGTATGCAGGTTTTCCTTTTCCCTTCTCCAATCGCGCCAGCATAAGGTCTATGGAACGCTTTTTGGATTCCAGCGCATCCTCGTGGGGCGCCATGCGGTAACAGGTAATAAGATCGGAATGTTGTGCTAGGCGCTCGGAAACATTGCCATGTAAATCCATGGACGTGGAAATCAATACGTCTGTTCCCACAACGTCACGTATGCGCATGATCAAATCACCTTCAGCATCCTCCAGACCTACCACGCTCATGGCGCCATGAATATCTAACCAAAGCCCGTCATAAGGCCTATCCTCCTCTAGCATCTTCAAGGTTTTGGCGACCATGGATTCATAGGCTTCCCGGGTTACGATGCCGCCGGGCAGGGATTTGCCCAATAAGGTGGGTACCCAATGGGCCCGTTTTCTGATGTCCGATCCCGAATCAAAAAAGGGATACCGGTTAAAAATGGAGTCGCCCACTTTGGCATGGAAGGCTTCTTCATGCGTCTGCGCAGGGGAGAAGGTGCTGGATTCTATGCCTATGCCCGCTATGGCTATGCGCGGCAGGGTGGGCTCTTTGGGTTTGTTCTCTGTTTTGCATCCAAGGAAAAACAGGAGTAATGAGAGTAAGAGAAAGAACAGTTTTTTCAAAATGTTGGATTTTGTGGGTCGATGCCCGGTTGGATGAACTAAAGATACACAATGTCGCTAAACGGCCGTAAGATGGGCACGAATTATGCGCCACCGATAGCGTAAAGGGCCCTAATAATGGAGATGAATTTACCACGGCCCTTTTGAATGGTCTACTGGGCCTTGGGTGGAACGACCTCAAAAAGAATATACCTTCTTTAAAAATCGGAAATATACAACCACCCCAATTTATTTTAATCCGTATCTTGTATTCAAAATATAGCGATGGCCAATTATAATATAGACGCCCATAAAGAGACCACGTATGACGCCATTGTCATTGGTTCTGGCATTAGTGGCGGTTGGGCCGCGAAGGAGCTTTGTGAAAAAGGACTCAAGACCTTGGTGTTGGAACGCGGCCCCATTGTGGAGCATGTGGTGGACTACCCTACCATGAATTTGGAATCATGGGATATGGAACTGCGTGGCGGACTCACCCCTGAAGAGAAAAAGAAGCATTATAAAAACATACGGTCTGGCTGGGTAGGTAAGGATACCGAACATTTTTGGGCAGATGATGAAGCCAATCCCTACA
>CAKZLG010000162.1 GCA_937125035.1 uncultured Maribacter sp.
TTCATGAAACTATACCGTGGCTTTGAAGGTACAAACAAAACAAAAAAAATACGCAGAAGCGTATTTTTAATATAGAATTAACTAAAAGAAATCCCCTTTTCGTTTTTTGCTCCTTCTTTTGCCAGAGTTGGGGGCACTGCTGTTTCCACGGTCTCTTTTTCTGCTTCTTGGCCTATCAAAGTCCTTGTTTTTTTCCTTTCTTTTTCCTCTGCTCTTGGGGCCGCCAGGGCCGCCCCTTTTTCTCCCACCGGCTCCTCCCGGGTTTTTGGAAACTTCAACGTTCACAAATCTCCCATCTATTTTGAGATCTTTGAAGGTGGCCAAAATTTGGTCGGATACCCCGCTTTCTGAATTAAAGAAGGAGAAACTGTCCTTGACATCCACTTTGAAGATATCCTCTTTGCCCAAGCCCGCGGTATCGCGGATGAAGTCTTTGAGTGACATCCAATCATAACCATCTTTTTCACCCACATTGATGAAATAGCGCACAGCACCTGAAGCGGAACTGTCATATGACCCACCCTCGTGATCGTTACTGGCCCCTATGGAATTAAGGTCTTTTGTTTTGTTGTAATAATTATAGAACCTTGTAAACTCTACAGACACGATTTTTTTTATGAGTTCGTCCCGATCTAATCCTTGCAGTACATCATTTATGGCAGGTAGAAAGCTGTCCACTTCTGGGTTGATCTTGGTGTCCTTGATCTTGTTGGCCAAATGGTAGAGTTGGATCTCACAAATCTCCATGCCCGTGGGCAAGGACTTGGCCACGAACTCCTGTTTTATGATCTTTTCTATGGATTTTATCTTGCGTTGCTCACTACGAGTAATGATGACCATGGAAATACCCGATTTTCCGGCGCGCCCAGTTCTACCGCTCCTGTGGGTATAGGTCTCGATCTCATCCGGCAATTGGTAGTTGATGACATGCGTAATGTCATCCACGTCAATCCCCCTGGCGGCAACATCTGTGGCAACCAACATTTGAATCTGTTTTTTTCTAAAAGCGCTCATCACCAGATCGCGCTGGTTTTGACTAAGGTCCCCATGCAGGGCACCGGCGTTGTAACCGTCCTCAATCAATTTTTCAGCTACCTTTTGGGTGTCTCTTTTGGTCCTACAGAAAACTACGGAAAAAATATCTGGATTGGTGTCCGCCAAGCGTTTTAGAGCAGGGGAGCGGTCCCGACCGCCTACAGTATAATATTCATGTTGTACTGTGGTGGCCCCCGAGTTTTTGGCCCCAACGGTTATTTCCTTTGGGGAGTGCATGAATTTTTTGGCGATGATGGAGACCTCCTTGGGCATAGTGGCGGAAAACAGCCAAGTGGATTTCTCGTTGGGGGTGTTGGATAAAATATCCTTGATGTCCTCAAAGAAGCCCATATTCAACATTTCGTCTGCCTCATCCAATATACAATAGTCTATCTTGGAGATGTCCACTAGGCCCCTACCGATCATATCTTTCATCCTTCCAGGGGTGGCCACTACGATCTGTGCGCCCCTTTTGATCTGTCTGGCCTGTTCGGTGATGCTTGCGCCACCATAGATGGCCACCACGTTGATGTGCTTTTCGTATTTGGAGTACAATTGCAGTTCATTGGTGATCTGCAGGCAGAGCTCGCGGGTGGGCGAGAGGATCAGACCTTGTGTGGTCCTGCTTTCGCGGTCTATTTTTTGAATTAATGGAAAACCAAAAGCAGCCGTTTTGCCAGTTCCGGTCTGGGCCAAGGCAACGAGGTCCGTTTCAGCTTCCAATAAAATGGGGATGGCTTTTTCCTGTACTTCAGATGGGGTCTCAAAACCCAAATCGTTCACTGCGTCCAATAAGGACTGCTGTAGCCCTAAGGCTTTAAATGTAGTCATTGTTATTAGTTATGTCCAATCGCAAATATGAATGTTGCATAGAGCGATTATCCCTTATAACCTTTAGACTCAGCGCAACACATGCTTACCAGCGGCGTTTATTGATCGGCAAAGATATACTTAATTATTGGTCTATTCGTTGTTTGCTTCGAGTTTATTATGGCGCAATGACATAGCCATAAATGGACATGATGGAGCCCACGATACCAAAGAGCATCATCAATAGTATAAAGGCCTTTTGCAATTTGGGGTTGTCATAAATAATGATGCAAACGGCACCCAGCACTATGCTGATCTGAAAAAACAACATACCTAAATCAAATTTTTTGGTGGCTGCATCATATGCATCTGCCAAGGCCTCCCATTCCTGAACCCCTGTGATCACACCCATTTCGCCATCTAGATCTTGGGCCCAGTTTTCTTGGCCCACAGCAGATGACCCCAACAAGATCTCAATTTTCTCAGCCCCGTATTTATCAATGTCCGCTTCTACCTCGGCAATTTTTGAAAGCAGCTCCCCATTCTGTTCAGGGGGCACGATACGGCTGAGTTCCATGGTTTTGAGATAATTGAGTTCGCTCTCTTTTAGGGTCTCCTTGATGCTTTTGGATTGGTACCAACTGGAATAATTGACCACTTTATTGTGGGCGATCATCATTTCCTCCTCCAATTCACCATTCACCATTTGGGAAATGGCCATGAGCGCGGCAAAAAAGGCAATAAGGACGCCTCCAATGGCCTCCGCCCGTTCTGAGGCCACGCTAACCTCTACAGTATCTGTGTTCTTCTTAGTTTTCAACATGTGATAAGTGGGTGATCAGTTTTAAAAACGCCTTGCCTCTGTGGCTAATGTTGTTCTTGATCGCCAACGGAAGCTGTGCAAAGGTCTTGTCATAGCCGGAAGGCAGAAATACCGGATCGTACCCAAAACCCATTTCCCCTTTTTTTTGATGCGTGATGGAGCCGTGCACCGTGCCTTCAAAAAAAGTGGTCTCCCCTTTATGGTTTAGGGCAATTGCGGTGGCAAAGTGTGCAGAACGGTCTTTGGCACCTTTCATCTCCCGAAGCAATTTGTCCATATTCGCTTCTGCATTATGGTGTTCACCAGCATATCGTGCGGAATGCACGCCGGGTGCTCCGTTGAGAAAATCAACCATAAGGCCCGTATCGTCCGCAAAACAGGCCAGCCCATAATTTTGGGTTACATGATCTGCCTTTAACCGGGCATTTCCCTGAAGGGTTTGCGCTGTTTCGGAGATATCCGTGAAACAGCCAATATCATCTAAGGATAATAGGGTCATGTGCTGCGGCAGGAGTTGTTGAATTTCAAAAATCTTGTTTTTGTTCCGTGTGGCAAAGACCAGTTCCATAGATTAATTTAGAATTGATATATCCCTGAGGATGCCCTAAATATAGTAATTTTATAAAATGGAATTGAAACTGCCCCCCGCCATTGTTTTTCTGCTTTTTTTGGTCATCATGTATTTTTTGGCGGAGATGTTGCCCTTTGGTTACTTTGATTTTTTCGGCCGGCTTGTGCTTGCCAAGGTTCTAATGGGCTTGGCCCTTATTTTAGCCTTAATGGCATTGTTTCAATTTGCGAGGAACAAAACCACAATAGACCCGGCAAAGCCCCAAAAGGCCTCGCGGTTGGTGACCGGTGGGGTATACCAAATTACCAGAAACCCTATGTACTTGGCCTTGTTGTTGGTGCTTTTGGCGGCCGGACTATATTTTGGCAATGCTTTCAACACACTTACCGCCGCAGGTTTCGTGGCCTATATGAACCGTTTTCAGATTATGCCCGAGGAAAGGTCGCTTTTACTCAAATTTGGGAAAGCCTACAAAGAATACTGTTCCTTGGTAAGAAGATGGTTTTGATTATCGGAAAAAGAAATATTCGATTTTATTATCGAAATAAATAATAATTTGATATATTAGCGTTTTAGTTAATAATTATGATAGCGATTATCACGGGAGACCTTATCAATTCAGCCCAACACTCCTCTGAAGAGTGGATGGCCGATCTAAAATCCTACTTCTCAAGGTTTGGCACATCACCCTTATATTGGGAAATTTATAGGGGAGATGAGTTTCAATTAAAGGTGAACAGGAACAATGCCCTTAAAACGGCCATACAGATCAAGGCACTTGTAAAATCCACCAAAGGATTGGATGTCCGCATGGGCATTGGCATTGGTTTGGAAACGTTCGTAGGGTCTGGTGTGGGTGAATCCAACGGCCCTGCCTATCAGCGTTCCGGGAGAAACTTTGAGACCCTAAAGGATAAGAAGGTCAATTTAAGTATTTCCACTGGAAACGCCTTCCAAGAGGAGACCCTGAACCTTATGCTTAAATTGGCCTTGCATTTCATGGATGATTGGACGGCCGTATCGGCTGAGATCATTGCCTTGGTCTTGGACCATGAAAATGCTTCGCAAAAACAGGTGGCGGAAAAATTGGGCATAAAGCAATCAGCAGTGAGTCAGCGCCTTAAAAGAGCAAGGTATGATCTGGTTCAGGATCTCCTATCTTTTTACAATGATTTCATCACTAAGGAAATGACTAACTAATGCTCTTCGTAAAATTACTTTTTGCCCACTTGATCGCTGATTTTATGCTGCAGCCCCACAAATGGGTGGTTCACAAAGAGGTGCACAAAGTAAGATCCAAGTACCTGTATTTTCACATTCTGCTCCATTGTGGTCTTTATCTTTTGTTTTTTTGGAATTTGAACGTTTGGTACTTGGC
>CAKZLG010000163.1 GCA_937125035.1 uncultured Maribacter sp.
ATCACCAACACGCTTAATTACGTTAAGACCATTGATGGCAAGCACAACTTGGATATATTGGCGGGGTATGAGCGCAACAGAAGTACTTTTGATCGTATAGATGCCTTTACCATAAACCCATTAACGGACAATGTGGAAAACCTCAATCCCAATGAGGTGGAAAATTTGACCAGTTTTGAAAGTGAGAACAACCTACAATCCGTATTTGGCAGGGTAGCCTATGACTTTGATAAAACGTATTTCCTCTCTGCCACCATTAGGGCAGATGGTTCCTCAAGGTTTGCCCCTGGAGAGCAATGGGGGTATTTCCCCTCCGTTTCGGGTGGTATCAATTTGGCGAACCTGCCTTTCTTGAAGGACAACAATACGGTATCTAGCTTAAAACTAAGGGGCAGTTGGGGTATTACCGGTAACAATAACATTGGTAATTACCTTTTCCAAACAGGTCTCTTAACAGATTTCAACTATGTCATTGACGGCGCTTTGGTCAGTGGAACAAGGCCCGCGAGAATACCCAATGAACTGTTGCAATGGGAGGAACTGACCTCTCTGAACATTGGGGCGGACGTAGGCTTCTTTGACAACGCACTTACCTTGACTGCTGAGTACTTTGTAAACGAAAGTGATGGCCTATTGGTCTCCGTACCGCTTCCCAGTTCCTTGGGGGCCACAGATGCCAACCAAACGCGTAACGTGGGGGGCACCGAACTTACCGGTATGGAACTCACCGTTGGGTACAAAGATTTTGTGGGGGATTTTACATGGGGTGTCAACTTCAACATGTTCGCCAACTTAAACCAAGAGGTCACCTCACTGGGTAGTGTGGATGCTATATTCAGCGGCAACTATTTCCAGCAGAACCATAATAGATTGGTGGTGGGTGAAGCTCCTTTTCATTTCTTTGGTTTTAGAACAGACGGCATTTTCCAAAATGATGCTGAGGTTGCGGCGCATGCTACCCAAAACAATGCAGAACCTGGAAATATCCGTTTTGTGGATATCAATGGGGACGGGGAGATCAATGCAGATGATAGAACCATTATAGGAAATCCCAATCCCGGAATTGAATTAGGTGCGGATTTCAATTTTCAGTACAAGAACATTGATTTCTCTGTTTTCTTAAACGGTATCTATGACCGTGACGTGTACAACGGCTTTAGATTACAAACGGAACAGCAAGCAAGGCTCTTCAACATGAGTACGGTTATCTTGGACAGATGGTCACCTACCAATCCCAGCAATACCATTCCCAAAGCCACACCGGGTTTCACGGGTAATGAACAGGTTTCCGATCGTTTCATAGAAGACGGGTCTTTCACTAGAGTAAGGAGCCTTACCTTAGGGTATACCCTTCCCAGCCGTGTTTTGGAGAATTTTGCCAACGGTAGTTTAAGCAAATTAAGGGTGTACATGAGTGGTCAAAACTTGATGACCTTTACCAATTACAGCGGGTATGACCCAGAAATTGTGCCTATATTACAGAACGGCACTCCTAATGCCATAGGATTTGACCAAGGTCGTTTTCCACAGCCTAGAACTGTTTTGGCAGGAATACAAGTCCAATTTTAAAAAAAAAAGAAAAAGATGAAAACAAAGAAAATCATATTAACCTCCATGATCACGCTCCTTATTGCGTTCAGTTGCAAAGAGGAAGAATTGGAGCTTTTAGATCCAAACGTCATTGTTCCGGAAACATTTTTTCAAAATTCCGGAGAATTACAATCCGCAGTAAACGGAGCCTATTCGTTTCTACAGTCACAAGGCATGTATGGGCGTATTGGCTTCTTCCTACTGGACAACCTGTCTCAGGAAAACTTGGGGACAGATGCCCTACAAGGAGGTTTAAAGGCCTTTATGGAGTATACCTATGACCCTTCCTTGGGTGAATTTTTCACTTATTGGCAATCTGCCTACAGGGGCATCAACAGCTGCAATTTTGTGTTGGAAGCCGCGGAGTCCGGTTTCATACAAAATGTTTCTGAAGAGGAGATCAACCAAAGATTGGGCGAGGTCCGTTTTTTGAGGGCCCTTTATTATTTCAACCTTACCAACCTTTGGGGAGATATTCCAAGACCCACTGCAACGGCTGCCTCAGAGACCGGCGGAGTGCCCAAATCTTCACAGAGTGAAGTATACGATCTTATTTTCGAGGATCTCACCTTTGCCATAGCCAATTTGCAGGACAAAGGCAATACGCCCTTGGGGCGTGCCACACGTGGGGCTGCACAGGCCCTTAAAGGAAAGGCCCACCTTTTTAGGGGCCAATACGCAGAAGCTGTTGATGTCTTGGAAGATATTGCCGGTTACACCATTCAAGGTGTGGACCCTGTAGACAATGGTAATATAGCCGGAGAGTTCAATGCCGAGTCCATTTTTGAAGTCAATTATAGTCAGGAAATAGGGGGTGATCAATGGAATGCCACCGGCAACGGTGTTAGGGAAACGACCTTTAGGGGCATCGAATATTCCCCATTGAACTTTGCCAACATTATCGTTAGGCCTTCATTTTTGGCTGAATTTGAAGATGACGACCCAAGGTATGATGCCTATTTCTACAGCGCGGGCAGCCCCTTTGGTGGTACTACGTATGCCCCGGGCTCGGAACTGCCCATCAATGGCCCCGTGGCTTTCGGAGATCCCTTGGCAGACGGCAGTCTGCCCCTGGTTTTTACCCTTGCCTCACCCGCTTGGAGGAAATACCAGAATTTGGATACCCGTCTTTCTGATGGCTTTGAGTTCAGTGGTATTAATTTCAGGGTGCTCCGCTATGCAGACGTTCTATTGATGTTGGCCGAAGCGGAAAATGAGCTTGGCAACCAAGCTGCCGCCATTGGTTATTTGAACCAAGTACGGGACAGAGTGGGCTTACCCAACTATGGTACGGCCGAAATGGATTCCCGTGGCTATCCCGTTGGTTCACAGCAACAGGTATTTGAAGCCATTGTTCATGAACGTGCCGTTGAACTGGCAGGGGAGCAACATAGGTATTACGATTTAAAACGATGGGGCTTGGCACCACAGGTCATTGAAGGCTTCCAAACAGGGAAACACGAGTTCCTTCCCATACCCCAAAATGAGATAGATGGTAATCCGGATATGACAAATGCCGATCAGAATCCTGGATACTAGTCAACGTATTGTTTGGTTTGAGTTAGTTTAAATTGAGTAACAGGGACAAGAAATTGTCCCTGTTTTCTTTTGTGGCAATCCGTATCTAAAGAGAAAAAATCAGAAGGTCAATTTCCAATGGCTTTATGGATAAATAGGAGTACCCCCCCTTATTGTTCTAAAATTTTATACAAAAATGTCTGTTCGCATGGTTGATTTTCGATTTTTTCCATGAAAAATCAAGTGTAGCGAGAACTCTTTGAGCTACTAATTAGGTTCTCGACACAATTTTTTCTCCACTCTATTGTGAAAAATCACTCCGCCTGACCCTTTGTTCAAGACCAAAAATAAATCCCCTTCCTCTAGCATCATGTCGTCATAAATCTCATCTATGATCTCAAAATCCATATCCACTTTTACACAAAATTTCCCAAACCCGTTCAAAATCTGAAGTGGGTAAGGTTAAACGGACTTTTTACGATATGTGATGATGAACCCTTTGTACTTTTTCACCTTGGGCAAGAAACCATTCTAAAGAATTGTAAATGTCATCTTCAAAATCTTGGTAGATTTCAATGACCTCTTTAAGATTGTTTATTTTATCGTCAATGATGATCAACTTGTGCCGTGGTACTTTTTTCAGAACTTTCAGCGCTATCTCTGGGTTGGAGATATGCTTCATATCCTCTGTTTTAAAATGGGGGCATTACCACGTAGAAATCATAATCCCCAAGATACTTTTCCAAAATAGACTCAAAAACATTGGCATCACAATGATATATCTGTAGGTCCACATTGGCAGACCCCCCAATTTCTTCACAAAACTATTGTAAATCCTCATTTTGTAGACGCTCAACTTATTCACTAAAAACAGGACTTCGAACTTAATATCCAAATCCGTCCTTGATATATAGAACCCCTTTCCCCGGACAGATTTTATGATGTTCTGCGCCTTTAAATGCTTGTAAGCCTTGTCTACCGTATCCCGAGATAGGTAAAATTCCTCGCTTAGGCCATTAATCGAGGGGATTTTTTGATTTACCACCAACTTACCCTTGTGTATGGCGGCAATTATGGCATTGGAGACCTGTTTGTATTTAGGCATTCGTGAATTGGGGTTAATACCAATTATATCCCTGAAATTGTCCATATTATGGCTTTATTTTTTGTTATTCGTGCTTGAACAAATTGGTAACGTTCCATTGAGAATAGGAATGAACAGCCTTTTAATATAACCAAAACGTTGAAGGCTAAAAATCTGTTTATCAATTTTTTAAATACTTTCACCTCAACCCCATAGTACAGGATGGAACACGCTGGTCTTAATTGTATATTTAAACTTAATTAGCAAGGTGGAAAATTTATCAAACAAATTTAACACCTCATGAAAAAATAGAATGTTCCACCTCCATAGGAAATAATTTGAGGAGGTGAATGCCTTGATCAGCATGTAGATTTTCTAAAAAGTTCCTATAGTTTAAAGAAGCGCATTACGCCCTGAAAGTTCTAATATTTACAAAAAATAATACGTCTGAAGACTTTGAGTAATTGAGTTAGTTTGTAGTTTAGTTAGAAAGCCTTTCCCAATGCCCTCTAAAGGCGCGGAAAGGCTTTCATTTTTCTGGGTATATTCTTAGTTCGCCTTAATAAAGGGCTTTACAGACACCATATGGTTCCCCCCAATATTAGGACAGTAACTTAAGTTTAATTTTTAACCATTAGTGTCCGATAAAGATTTTTAAAAGCGGGATTTCCTTTACGGATTTCCCGC
>CAKZLG010000164.1 GCA_937125035.1 uncultured Maribacter sp.
TTTTTAAGGGTAAAACCCAAACTTTTGTACATGGTGATCGCGGGAGTTCTATGATGGCCGCTAAAGAGAAGCACATCATCCAAACCCTCCTTTTTGGCTTGTGAAAGCAATAGGAGCATCAGTTTTTTGCCGATGCCCTTGCCACGATGGGCCTCATCTACCACCACATCTTCGATCATGCCCTTGTGCCCTGAGATCACCTTGTATCTGGCCATCATGGCAATGCCCAATAACGCACCTTGTTCCATACAGACGGCCACATCTGTGGTGGTGGAACCGTCCAAAATGGCCTGCAAGGGCAGTTGGGTCAATTCAGAATTCAATTGCCGGTACAGCTGGGTCAGTTGTTCCTGTAGGTGAGCTGTCCATTCTTCGGGTTGTAATAAAACCATTTTCATACTTCCAAGATACCCATTTTACGGGAGCCACGAAATTCATTTTTTTCAATTTTGGTATCTTGTGAACTTAAATGTTTCCTCATGCCCAAAAGTCTCCCGTTGGTACTCTGTTTGTTCTGCCAACTGTTCATTCATGCACAATCCGGGAAGGACACCCTTGTGGTGGCCTACACCCCAGCAGCACCATTTATCATTGAGAACGGTAATCAGCTGGAAGGCCTCAACATCTGGCTTTGGGACAAGGTGGCCACAGAGCTGAACTTAACGTATACCTTGCGGTCCATGCCCTTTGGGGATATGTTGGATTCCCTGCGCACAGGCTATGTAGATGTGGGCATAAATCCGCTCAGCATCACCAGTATGCGCAGTACGGACATGGAGTTCACGCATTCGTATTTTGCATCCAATGCCACCATTGCGGTGGCCGAAGTATCTTCCTTTGATCGGTTTGTGGGTTTTGTAAAAGGTTTTTTCAATCTCAATTTCCTGAGGGGGCTGCTTGTGCTCTTGCTCATTATTCTGTGCTTTGGCTTCTTGGGTTGGTATTTTGAACGTAAACGGAACCCCACTGTCTTCAGGTCTGGCACTAAGGGTATTTGGGATGGGTTTTGGTGGTCTGCCGTTACCCTTACAACCGTGGGGTATGGGGACAAAGCTCCTGTGAGCAGGGCTGGAAAAATAACCGCCTTATTGCTCATGTTCGGGGGACTTTTGTTCATTTCAGGGCTTACGGCAAGTATTGCATCCAGCCTTACCGTTAATCAACTGGCCCGGAATCCGGAAGGTTTTTATGCATTCAAGGACCGGAAAGTGGGTACCATACGGCAATCCAGTACGGAAGCTTTTCTCCAAGAACATTTTTTTAAGGAAATAAAGACCTATCCAAATGTATCTGCTGGGCTTACCGCGGTAAATAAAGGCAATATAGAGGCATTTTTGTATGACGAACCTATATTGAACTATAAAATAAAAAAAGATTCCACGTTTAGGGAGCTTACCGTTTTGCCCATACAGTTTGATGTGCAGTTCTATGCCTTTGCCCTGCCCAAGACCCATACTCTTTTGGAACAGCGTATTTCGCAGAAGATTTTAGAAATCAAGGAGACCAAGGAATGGGAAGTGGTCTTGAACGAATATGGATTGGCGGAACTTTAAAAAAGGGACTCAATTATATCCCTTGATGTCCCCCATGGATAATTTAATGGGACCCATGACGTGCGATTTGGGCAGAAAGGCACCACTTTCCATCACGGCCCATTCCTCCCAGGTGGCCTTGATGCCCCCTATGGGGATGATCTGGACCCACATTTTAAAACTCTTTGGAAACCCACTGGGCTGAAGTTCCCAAAGATAGGAGTCGCCAGGGGTATCCCCGCCTTGGGTGAAGGTCACCAAGAGACCGTCCGTGCCATTTTCCAAGGGTACTATACGGCGCTCCACGCCATCATCAAATACCTTATATGGCGCTACCAGCCAAAAGGAGTCATTGTTGAAATAGGATAGGGCCTTTTCGGCCACTTTTTCCTGCTCCTTGCCGCTCAGCCTTGCTCCATTTTTCAGCACGGTACTGGATAGGGGCGAAATCAAATCCAAATCCACCTCATAATCGTCCCATATGACGGTAGCGCGCTTTTTTAAACGGTCCCATTTATAGGTATGCGCTCCTCCCTGAAAGGACCATTCTAAAAAACGGGTGGCCTTGTACTGTTGATAATTGAGGCTCAAGAGCATCTTTTCGGCCAAGGCATCCGCCTCCGGTCCCTTTTCTCCCTTGGGTTTCGATTCGTGTAAAATGGCGCCTATGACAACGGCCGTTAACACCAATAGGCCCAAACCAATGGCCAATTTTTTTAGGATACGTTTCATTTTTTCAGCTTTTGTGCAACTTCGTTATATCCAATAACTTCTTTATTATTCCCTCTTTCCCTTTTTACTTGTCCCATTTGTCACAAAGGTAACATCACATGGGGCGTCATACTGCTTTAAATGCAAAAGAAATCCCCTCTTTTGCCGGGAAATAGGTCATGGATCTTCCCATCCATAAGCCGTCAATACCCAACGGCGGCATCATCGCCCCGCTTGTCGGCCCCACCTTCCAATTGGCCATTGGGCAGCACCTTTATGGCATCCACTTTACCAATGATCGGGGTACGGTCTTGATTGATCAAATACCCTTTTTCCTTTAAGGCATCCTGTAGCTCTTCAGAAAACCCTTCTGGCTCAAAAATAACCATGTCCGGCATCCATTGATGGTGGAAACGGGGTGCATTCACAGCCTCTTGCATGCTCATATTGAATTCATAGGCATTGAGAATGGTCTGGGCCACGGCCGTAATGATGGTACTGCCCCCTGGGGTGCCCACCACCATCCATAACTGGCCATCCCGCTCCACAATGGTGGGGGTCATACTGCTCAGCATTCGTTTCCCTGGGGCTATGCTATTGGCTTCCGCCCCTATGAGTCCAAACATATTGGGAACACCGGGCTTGGAGCTAAAATCGTCCATTTCATTGTTCAGGAAAAAGCCCAGCTCATCGGAGTATAGTTTTGAGCCATAGGCCCCGTTCAAGGTGGTGGTCACGGACACGGCATTGCCTTGGGCATCCACAATGGAATAATGGGTGGTTTCCATACTTTCCACAATATCTACTTGGCCGTGCCCCACTTCCGCGGAGGGCGTTGCCATTTCAAATGAGAAATCGCCCATGCGCTGCTCCAGATACCCATCGCTCAGCAGCACATCCAAGGGAATATCCACAAAATCGGGGTCGCCCAAGAAAAAATTACGGTCGGCATAGGCCCTTCTGGATGCCTCTGTGAACAATTGTATGGTTTTGGGACTGTTATGGCCAAAAGCGGCAATATCATAGGGTTCCATCATGGCCATGATCTGGTTCATGGTGACACCTCCACTACTGGGCGGACTCATGGAGATAACCCTTAGGTCCTTATAATCAAAGATAATCGGGGACCTCCATACGGCCTCGTAGTTCTCTAGGTCTTCCTCGGTGACGAAACCTCCGTGGCCTTGTATGAAAGCAGCCAACTTTTGGGCCGTTTCACCTTTATAGAAACCATCACGTCCTTGTGCTGCAATCCGCCCCATGGTACGTGCCAAGACCGGATAGGTAATGGTATCCCCCTTTTTGAAGGGCGTGGCAAATTTGGTGCTGTCCCCGTTGGCGGCAATGAACTTTTCACGTTGGCTGGCCAGTCTCTTTTCTTGGTTTTCGGTGACCACCACTCCTTTTTTCGCCAAGGCAATGACCGGTTCAAAAATGGTTTCCAAAGGCAGGCTCCCCAATTTTTCATGGGCTGCTATGATGCCGGCCACAGTACCGGGCACACCAACGGCCGTACCGCCAGTGGTGCTCATTCCGGGTATAACATTGCCCAGGGAGTCCAGATACATGTTTTTATGGGCGGCCAAAGGCGCCTTCTCCCTGTAATCCAATCCGCCTACTTCGCCTTGGGCCGTGCGGTAGACCATAAAACCGCCACCACCCAAATTACCGGCAAAAGGGTAGGCCACCACCAGGGCCATTTCCGTGGCCACCATGGCATCAAACGCGTTGCCCCCTTTTTTCATGATTTCCACACCAATTTGGGACGCTTCTTTGCGCGCGGAGACCACCATGGCCTCTTCCGTAACGAGTCCGGTTGGCAGCACAGGCGCCTTTTTACAATGAACAAAGGCAAATAGGAGGAACAGGAACAGGAATGTTTTCTTCATTAAAGTGCTTTTTAGGAGGTTAAAGTGTGTTGTATTTGTGCTGTGAAAAGATAATCAATTCTTCAAAAAAGGCGGTAAACTCTTCTTCAAACCTATGGTAGTTGCGCTCTAGGTCCAAAATGGCATTGTGCATGCCAGACCGGTGCTTCGTACGCCTGTTCATGCCTTGAAGTACATTCGCAATACCTTGAAGGGACGCATAATTGAAAATCCAATTGTCAGCGACCATATAGGGCATCATCCGTTGGGTAGCCAACGGCAACAGGGTGTAATTGGACTCTAGCAGATCATAAAAATCATCCACATAGCGATCTAGGGGCACTTTGGAATACTGCAACCAATTTTTGGCCAGGAAATGGTCGTAAAAGATATCCACGATCACCCGGCTGTAGTGGCTGTAATTGGCATGCAACCGTTTACTGCTGATTTTAGGAATGGGATGCGCATCCGTAAACGTGTCTATTTCCCTGTGCAGCAAGACCCCTTTCTGCACTCTTTGGGGCAGATGGGCGTATTTGTTGCCACGGATACTGTCAGCAATAAAATTGCCGATCGTCACTTCTTCATCACCAAAGGAAAGATAGATATGCGCCAAAAAATTCATTGACCGATTTTATGTTAGATTCCTCGAATTTACGAATTGGCCATCTTCCATTCGTGGAAGAGCCCTTATATTTGTAAAAAATGAACGATATATGACACTGATCAAATCTATTTCTGGAATCCGCGGAACCATAGGGGGGCAGCCCGGGCACAACCTAACGCCTATAGATGCCGTAAAATTTGCGGCTGCGTATGGCACTTGGTTAAAAGGACATGCCCAAAAGGACCAGCTGAAGGTGGTGATCGGCAGGGATGCCCGTTTGTCCGGTGAAATGATACAGAATTTGGTGGTGGCCACTTTGGTGGGGCTGGGGATCGATGTCATTGATTTGGACCTGAGCACGACGCCCACCGTAGAGATTGCGGTTCCTTTGGAAAATGCAGATGGGGGCATCATATTAACGGCCAGTCATAATCCCAAACAGTGGAACGCCCTAAAGTTATTGAATGAAAGAGGGGAGTTCTTGAATGCTATGGAAGGTGCAAAAATATTGGCCCTGGCCGACGCTGAGGATTTTCATTTTGCCGAAGTGGATGATCTGGGGGACATCATTAAGAACGATAGTTACATAGACATTCATATAGATGAAGTATTGAACCTATCTTTGGTGGATGCAGATACGATCCGCGAGAAAAAATTCAAAGTGGTGGTAGACGGCGTCAATTCCACTGGGGGCATTGCCATTCCCAAACTTTTAAAGGAATTGGGCGTGGAAGTCGTGGAGCTGTACTGCGACCCCACGGGTCATTTTCCGCACAATCCAGAACCTTTAAAGGAGCACCTATCGGATATCTGTGATTTGGTGGTCAAGGAAAAGGCCGATTTTGGTATTGTGGTGGACCCAGATGTGGACCGCTTGGCCTTTATCAGCAATGATGGTGAAATGTTTGGGGAGGAATATACCTTGGTGGCCTGTGCCGACTATGTGTTGGGCAAGACCAAGGGCAATACCGTATCCAACCTTTCTTCTTCACGGGCCTTGCGTGATATTACGGAAAAACATGGCGGCACTTATACCGCTGCGGCCGTGGGCGAGGTGAATGTCGTGGCCAAAATGAAGGAGACCGACGCCGTCATAGGCGGGGAGGGCAATGGGGGTATCATCTACCCAGAAAGCCATTACGGCAGGGATTCTTTGGTGGGTACGGCCTTATTTTTAATGCTCATGGCCGAAAAGGGCGGTACCGTGGCCGAACTCAGGGCCAGCTATCCTAGCTATTTTATGAGTAAAAAGAAGATTGAACTGACCCCCGAGTTGGATGTGGACGGGATTCTTTTGGCCATGGCCAAAAAGTACAAGGATGAGCAAATATCCACCATAGATGGGGTAAAGATAGATTTCCCCCAAAATTGGGTGCACCTCCGAAAATCCAATACGGAGCCCATCATCAGAATCTATACGGAAGCGAAAAGCCAAGCAGAGGCGAACGACCTTGCGGATGCCATTATTTCAGAAATCAAGCAATTAGCGGGCCTGTAGGACCCTTTTGTCCTTTACATGGCATGGTAGTTCCTGGCCAGAAGAGGGGTATTGACCAATTGGCTGTCCACCTAGGGGATCATGACATGGATGATTTTAATTGAATCTTGGTGCTTTGAGAACATCTTTGGGCAACGCGGTGTCTTTTCCAAAAGTAAGCTCCATATAGGTGCCATGGCCGATGCTCTGGATGATGCCGTATGCCCGGTTTAACTCCTATTTTTTCCACGTACTGAAATACGTCATTGCACCTTTGCGAAAGAGGCGGGTTCTTTGCCGCGGTGTTTCCAACGCCGGTGCGTCCAGAGGTAGTGCTCTGGTCTTTCTCTGATCTGTTCTTCGGTAAGCCGTAGAAAGGTCTCCGTAATTTCGTTGGGCTCGGTCTGCTTGCCGTTGGCGGTGATGGGAATCAGCTCTGCTTGGTAATGGCCGCGTTTTACCTTGCTCACCTTTAGGAACACCACGGCAAGGCCCAGCTTACGCGCCATGGTCTCGGCACCGTTGAAGACCGGGACCTTGATGCCCATAAAGGGCGACCAATATTGGGCACGGTGCCGTTGCGGGGATTGATCGCTGACCATACCAAAAATACCAATGACCCCATTTTTCTTGTCCCGTACCACCGTCTTTACCGTTTCCTGTTGGGTGATCAGGGTCGTGTTCCACTTGGCCCTCACTTTTTTGATAAATCGGTCAAAATATGGATTGCCGATCTTTTGGTATACCGCGTACCCTTTACTCTCCACATAGTTGTTGATGCTTACGTTCCACTCCCAATTGGCATAATGGGCACAGACAATGAGGATGCTGGTCTGTTTCTCCAAGGTTTGCACCACTTCCGGATTCAAGACCTTGTATTTTCTTTTTACCTGTTCCTTGGATAGGCTTATGGTTTTAATGGTTTCCAAAAAGGAATCGCACATGTGACGATAAAATGCCTTCTCAATACGTTTCAATTCCGAGTCGTCCTTTTCTGGGAAGACCAACTTTAAATTGGACCGTACCACGGTTCTCCGGTATCCCACCCCATGGAACAAAATCACAAATACAACGTCAGAGAAAGCATAAAAAACACGGTGCGGAAGAATGGAGACCAGCCATAGGAGCGGATAGACCAGCAGAAAGACCAACAAATGCATAGGCGCTCAGTTACTGGGCAAATATAGCTATATTTGAAACGAAACATACAGGGGTTTATGAATGATATACATTTAGCTACCATTGCCATAATTGCAGCCAACGTCTTGGTTTCCATGAAAGGGTTCAACGACACCTATTTCTTTGATCGCTATAAGTTTGCCATTGGGGCCATTAAGGCCGGGCAGAGGGACAGATTGTTTACCTCCGGTTTTCTGCATGTGGACATTGCCCATCTGTTTTTTAATATGTTCACCCTTTATTTTTTTGCCAATGTGGTCATAGGGTGGTTTGGCCCTGCCACGTTTTTGGTCATTTATGGCATCTCGCTCTTGGCAGGAAGCCTTTTGGCCGTTTTTTTCCATAAGGACGAACCCTTTTACAGTGCTGTTGGCGCCAGTGGTGCCGTGACCGGAGTTCTCTATGCGGCCATTTTGCTGCAGCCCAACGATTCCCTTTACCTCATGTTCATTCCCGTGCCCATACCAGCCTATGTGCTGGGCATAGGCTATTTGTTATATTCCATATATGGCATGAAGAGCAGATTGGGGAATATTGGACATACCGCGCATTTCGGGGGTGCCATAGGCGGGTATGCTACCACGCTCATTTTTATGCCTTCCCTGTTCCTTACAGAGACTTGGATGGTGATCCTCTTGGCCATTCCGATCTTGCTGTTGTTCGTCTTGGAAAAAATGGGTAAACTATAGATGTAATCCTATTCTTACAGAACGTTGGTTTTTTTAGGTAAAAAGCTGCATTTCATCGATTATATCCTGTCTTTGATAAGATTGTAACTGTTGATCCGTTAACAACAGACCAAATCTTACCATAGACTATTATGCGAAAACTACTTTTTCCCCTCGCCTTTATTACTGTGCTCATTTCCTGTAGTGATGAGACCACGATTTTTGAAAATACCAAGGATGATCTTGCCTTGGAGACCAATGATGGCGTTCTAGAAGGAAGCATACTCTTTGACCAAGCCGGGGTGTTGGACATCTTGGAAGAGGCCACGATCACGGGTAAATCCTTTTCCGCTAAAAACGATTTGGCGGGCGACCACCCGCTGACTTTGGTGGCACAGGTTAAAGTACCCTCCTTTAGTGCGGGTACCAATCTTACGGCATCTCACGTGGCCATTTCTGGGGACTATGCATATGTTTCCTACAATACGGTGGATGAGCGGTACGTGGGTGGTGTGGACATTGTAAATGTCAGCGATCCTACCAGACCTCGAGTCACCTCAAGACTTTATTATACCAACGCGGATATCAATGCCATTACCTATTATAACGGCCATATTTATCTGGCGGGAGGCGTGGATGCCGAGCGTTCGGTAACGGCTACGGACAACTCCTTTGTGGCCAGAATACAGGTGTCTAATGGTAGAATGAACTTGGACGCGGGAATTCTCTACGGATTTCAACCTGGCTACAATGCCACGGATGTAGAGGTGTTTAACAACCAGGTCTTCCTTACCAGCGGCAGGGAAGGCTACGTAACCACCTACAATACCCAAGACATGGTCAAACAGAACGAAGCGCCCTTTATGGATCTACGCTCCGTGGCGGTTGCCGACAATAGGCTGGCCGTGTTGGATGCTAGCCAAGGCGTAACCCTGCTGGATGCCGCTTTGGGTACCGTATCCACCATTGCCATAGAATCGGATTTTGGCATCAATACAAAACGGACCTTGGATTTTAGGGACGACACCATTATTGTGGCCGAAGGCGAAAATGGTGCGGGCATTTACAACGCTGGCACGGGGGCCTTACAGGAGTATATTCCCATTCTTTTGGATCCCAAAGGTGTGGATAGGGGAGATGTGGTGACGAATGCCGTAGCCAATAATGATGGGCTATTGTTAATGGCCAATGGTGGCGCAGGTTTATGTCTTTCTGAGGAAAAGAACAACAGCACGAAGATCGTGGGCATCATACAGATAGAGGGGTCAGTGAATTTCGTGGCCTCTAAGGGCGATTATATATTTGCGGCCTCGGGTAAGGAAGGTCTACAGATCATAAAGCTGAACAGACCGGATGCAAGCTTGGTGAGCCGGTGTTCAGACCTATCGGCCTATAACGGTACCGCCAACCTCAACATAAATGCCGGTCAAAATCTGGCCTACCGGGGATCAAAACGCTTCAATACCATGAATGTTTCCGGAGCTTTGTTACTATGCGGTTCTTGGACCGTTAGGGACCAAGTGAACCTCAATGCCAATGGCCTTTTGGAAATGAACGGCACCTTAGTCGTGGGAAGGAACAACAGAAGAAGGAACATCACCGTGAACTCGGGTGCCACACTACGAATAGAGGGCAACTTAACGGTCTATGGCGATATCATTCTAAACGATGGTGCCCGCTTGGAATTCATAGGGGACGATTCAGTCGTGAATGTTTTTGGCGATGTGAAAAGAAATGGCTCCGTTACCGTGGACGGCACGTTCCGGGACATCCGTAATAAATTCTAAATCTTATCATAATACCTACAAAAAAAAGCCCGATCAACTGATCGGGCTTTTTTATACGGTGGCTACCATTTGATCAATCCAGTAGCTTGGCCACTTCCCTTTCCAGCTCAGGTCCCCTTAAATTTTTCGCAACGATAACCCCGTTCTCATCCAACAAAAAGGCTGCGGGAATGGCATTTACGTTGTACAAGCGTGCAATTTCGTCATCAAAATAGGCCACATTGGAAATGTGGTTCCATGCCAACCCGTCATCCGAAATGGCCTTTTTCCAAGCATCTGCGGTACGGTCCAAGGACACGCCCAGCACATTGAAGCCTTTATCGTGATACTTGTTGTAAACCGCTACAATGTTTGGATTTTCTGCCCTGCAGGGCCTGCACCAAGCGGCCCAGAAGTCGATCAACGTGGCCTTGCCCATAACATCGTTCAATGCAATGACCTCCCCTTCCGGATTGGGGCCGGAAAAATCCGGTGCTTTCGATCCAACGGCGGTGTTCTTTTCCGCGTCTTCCATGGTTCTCATTTTGTCAAGGTTTTCCATGACACGCTTGCCTGGCCTCGTTCCTTTGATCTCCTCAGAGAGCGCATTATAAAGGGTTTCGATTTCGTCGCTTGGCAGCGCTTTGGTGGCAATGGCCTTATCCAAAAGTAGGGCGGAGATCAACCCATTGGGATGGCTCTTTACATAGTCTATCTCAAAGGTTTTGTACTCCTCTTCCAATTCGCCCATTTCGTCCCTAAGGGCCATGATTCTGGCCTCTTTGCCCACTTCAGTGGAGGTCTGTACCGCTTTGATGTCCTCTTGAATATTTCTGGCCTGTTGAGAAAGCTCGCGTGATGCTTCCAGATAATCGCCAAAAATATCGTTCTGTGGGGTGCCTTTGATGGTGGCAAGCCCAAGACTGTCAATATGTGCATTGAAATTGATATCCCCATTTTCTATAATGATGGCCGTGTAGCCCCGGTTCTTATCCACGAATAGATAATGGAGTTCTGGACCCGTAGCAGTGCCTGTGAGCTCAAAAACGCCGTTAGAGGTATAGGCCGTATCCACCTCAATGGGTTGGTTGGCATCATCCAACTTTCGTAAGAACACCTTGGTACTGTCCTCTACCTCACCCCTTAGGTTACCGCTTATAGTATACCCATCTGTTGTGGTAGTACAGCTCCAGAGCAGCGTAACGACCCCTATTGCCAAAAATAATTTTTTCATAAAGTGAATTTAAGTGGCAAATGTATGATTATATGGGGTATAAAAAAAGACCCTTGGCGGTAAAAGCCAAGGGTCTTAGGTCTGTTATTGTGTCCATTAGAACTGATACCGTATCCCCAGGCCAATATCAAAATCAAAATTATCACTAAAGCCATCATAGCCCAAGAGGCCCAATTCCGGACGAAAATCCAACGAAATCAATAAGGGAATGTCAAAATTATACTCAATACCAATGTTGCCTGCCGCAAAGACAAAAGCACCGCCCTCATCCAATCCAGGAATATCCGAAAAATCAACGCTGCCAACACCGCCACCAACACCGTAATACCAGTTGAAGCGATCCTCAATGGTACGCACCCATTGGTAGACCCCGGCCAATTTAAAAGCGTCAAAATTGCGACTGTCCCGCCAGCCCAAGTTCACTTCGGCGCGGTTGTACCTACCAATGGATTTCTGATAGGAGATTTCGGCGCCAAAACCATCACTGTCCCCCAAGCGCAATCCTAGGGCATGGTCGGCTATTTCCTGCGCCTGTACCGCCGTACCACTAAAAAGCAATACGGCCACAATTAATTTCAATACTTTCATAGGTTCTTATTTAAATTAATTTAAAAAGCCCAACAATGGTATGGGGGCTCACACAATAAAACTTAATTTAGTAGCCAAAATTGTGCCGTTTTGAAGAAATTATTAAACATTCTTGCTTCCCAATTGGAGGGCGAGCTAAGGGTCGATTCCCTTTCCAAAGCGCTGTATGCTACGGACGCTTCCGTCTATCGTAAAACGCCTTTAGGGGTGGCCTTTCCCAAAACGGAAGAGGATATTGTTCTTTTGATTCAATTTGCTTCAGACCATGGGGTAGGGCTTATTCCAAGAACTGCGGGCACCTCCTTGGCCGGGCAATGTGTGGGGGACGGTTTGGTGGTGGATGTGTCCAAACATTTTACCCAGATCCTGCGGCTGGACGAGGAGAAGAAGCAGGTAACGGTGCAACCGGGCGTCATTAGGGATGAGCTGAACCTGTATCTAAAGCCCTATGGTCTTTTTTTTGGACCCAATACGTCCACATCCAACCGGTGCATGATCGGTGGCATGGTCGGCAATAATTCATCCGGCACCACGTCCATTCAATACGGGGTGACACGAGACAAGGTGATAGCCTTGAAAACCCTTCTTTCCGACTGCAGTAGGGCGGAATTCAAAGCGCTTTCCAAAGTGGATTTCGAACAAAAAACCAAAGGTAGTTCGCTTGAAGCCTCTATTTATAAAAACATATATAAAGAACTGTTCAATAATGATATACAAGAAGAGATAAAGCACAATTTCCCAAAACCTGAAATCCATAGGAGAAACACGGGGTACGCGGTGGATGAGCTGCTTAAAACAAATCTTTTTGAAGCGCAAGCAGAGGACCTAAATCTGGGCAAGTTGCTCTGTGGCAGTGAAGGCACCTTGGCCTTTACCACAGAGATCACCCTGCAGTTGGATCTGCTGCCGCCGGCGCATACCGCCATGGTGGTCACCCACTACACTTCGCTAGAGGACAGTCTGGCGGATGTGGTTCCGGTCATGGAACATTCCTTACAGCTGTGTGAGATGATGGACAAGGTGATCTTGGACTGCACAAAAAACAACAGGGCGCAGTTAGCCAATCGGTTTTTCGTAGAGGGAGACCCAGCGGCCTTGCTCATGTTACAGGTAGCGGCCCATGATGAGGCGGGTCTGGAGCGCCAAGTGAAGGCCTTGTTGGAGACCGTGACCCGGTCTGGTCTCAGTTATGCCCACCCTGTGCTCTATGGGGAGGACATCCAGAAAGCGATAGAGCTCCGCAAGGCGGGCTTGGGCCTTTTGGGCAATATTGTGGGGGATAGGAAGGCGGTGGCCTGTATAGAGGACACTGCGGTGGCCTTACCGGACTTAAAGGACTTTATAGCTGAATTTTCCAAAATCATGGAAGGTTACGGCCAAAAGGCGGTCTATTACGCCCATGCCGGGGCGGGGGAACTGCACCTGCGGCCCATCTTGAACCTTAAAAAAAGTGCCGATGTGGCCTTGTTCAGGGCCATTACCACAGACGTGGCCCAGCTCACCAAGAAGTATGGTGGGTCCTTCAGTGGGGAGCACGGGGATGGTATTGTACGGGCCGAGTTCATACCCATGATGATCGGCGAAAAAAACTACGCGCTCTTGAGGCGCATCAAGTCCTATTTTGATCCCAAAGGTATTTTCAACCCTGGTAAAATAGTGGATGCCTACCCTATGGATGAATCGCTGCGCTATGAAATAGACCGCAACGAGCCCCAAATAGAGACCCTGCTCGATTTTTCCGATAGCGAGGGCATCCTAAAGGCCGCCGAAAAGTGCAACGGCAGCGGAGACTGCCGCAAAACACACCACATGGCGGGCGGTATGTGCCCCAGTTACCATGCCACCAAGAATGAACGCGATACCACGAGGGGCAGGGCCAACGCCCTAAGGGAATTCCTGACCCATCCGGAAAAGGCCAACGCCTTTGATCATGAAGCGCTCAAAAGTGTTTTTGACCTTTGCCTTAGCTGCAAGGCCTGCGCCAGTGAATGTCCAAGTAATGTGGATGTGGCCACCTTAAAGGCGGAGTTCCAATACCAATATCAAGAGGCCAATGGTTACAGTTTGCGCAGCAGGCTGTTTGCCCACAACACCCAACTGAACAGATTGGGCAGTACCGTGGCCGGATTGACCAATAGGGTATACGATTCCAGATTTTTGGCAGGATGGTTGAAAAAAACCGCTGGTATTGCGCCGCAGCGCAGCTTGCCCCATGTTTATAGTTTTAATTTCGACAAATACTTACAAAATACTGAAAATCAAAACAATAAAGGTAATAAAAAAATTGTCCTTTATATTGATGAATTCACCCAGTATCTGGATATTGAGGTGGGGAAGGACGCCATTGCCCTTTTTGTAGGCTTGGGCTATGATGTTACCTTGCTCTACGCGGAAAGTGGTCGTACCTATCTTTCCAAGGGCTATTTGAAGCAGGCCAAAAAATTGGCCGAGAAGAACCTGCCAAAGCTCACGGCGATTACCAACCAAAAGATACCGATCATTGGCTTGGAGCCCTCGGCGCTCTTAACATTCAGGGATGAGTACAAGCGTTTGGTGGAGGATCGGGCCCATGCCGCCGTTGTGGCCCAGAATGTCTTTTTGGCCGAAGAGTTCCTGGCCAAAGAGGTGGAGCATGGGAGCCTGACCAAAGAGAGGTTCACGAAAGAGCCCAAAACAATCAAAGTGCACAACCATTGCCATCAAAAAGCACTGAGTAATCAAAAAGTGACCTTTGATGTGCTCAACCTACCGGAAAACTATAAGGTAACGCTCATACCATCTGGCTGCTGTGGTATGGCCGGCTCTTTTGGGTATGAGGCCGAACATTATGAGGTGAGCATGAAAATTGGTTCTTTGACGCTTTTTCCCGCCGTGAAAAAAGCTTCTCCAGAGACCCTTATCGCCGCCAACGGTACCAGTTGCAGACATCAGATTTTTGATGGTGCACAACGAAAGGCGATGCACCCCGTGAGTATTTTAAGGGAAGCCCTGTTGAATCAATCTTCCGTATCTTCCTGAGGAGGGTAAGGCGCTGGTATTGTCTGGTCATCCGCGTCCTGCGGGTCCGTGAGGTTGGAGACTATCTCGTGGATGTCCATCTCCTTAAGCTCCTCATCCATATAAAAAGGGGAGAGCTTGTCATTATGGTAACGATAGAGCTTCCAACGTTTAAAAGAGTACTCCAAGGCGGACAAATGTTCTACCCAATCACCGGAATTGAGATAGGTGCAAGTGCCTTTCCTGTGTTCTATGATTTCTTTCTTCGGAAGGTGCACATGACCGCAGATGACTTGGTCATAGTGCTTATCCAACGCAAGATCAACCACGGTTGCCTCAAAGAGCGCGCTGTCCACCCTATTTTTTTGGATCTCACCATTTGACATATCTGCCAAAGCGTAACCTTCCCTGCCCAGTTTTAAAAAGACCCGGTTGCACCACCGTTTAAGTGTTTTGAGCACTGAAAAGCCAAAGGAACCAAGGTGGGCGAACCATTTTGCCTTGGGCAAGGTGCCATCAAAAAGGGCGCCGTGAAAGAACCAAGCCCTTTTACCGTCCAGGTTCAGAACGAGTTTGTTCACAATATGGATGTTGCCCATGCCCGTGCCAATGAAATTTTCCATAGTCTCATCACGGTTGCCCACAATGTAGTAGACCTCCGTACCCTTGGCCGCCATGGAGATGATCTTACGAAGCACATTTAAATGACTTGGAGGGAAATAATTTTCCTTAACGTTCCAAACATCGATAATATCACCATTGAGTACTAGGGTTTTGGGCTGTATGCTGCTCAAATAGGCCAATAGTTCCTCCGCATGGCAGGCAGGGTTGCCCAAATGCACATCAGAAATAACAACGATATCCAGGATCCGCTTTTTCAAAAAAAAGTTTTATCGGCAAAATTAAACCTACTGGTATTTTCACACATCACTTTTGGCATCAAACAATCATGAGCAAAGCGTTAAGGAAACATTAGCCAGGAATAGGCAAGGTTAAGCGTGTATTAAGCGGCAGGATAATTTTCATGACACGGTTTTAAGATTTACCTTTGGAGCCATCCATATCTAAGCAAATAAACATGGCAGGAAATAGCTTTGGTACTCTTTTTAAGGTCACTACGTTTGGCGAATCGCACGGAGCGGCCATTGGCGGCGTGTTGGAAGGATGCCCGGCGGGGCTGCAATTGGACCTAGAGGCCATACAAAGGGATTTAGATCGGCGTAAGCCCGGCCAGTCCGCCATCGTCACCCAGCGCAAGGAAGCGGACGAGGTGTCTTTTTTCTCCGGTATTTTTGAGGGCAAGACCACGGGAACCCCCATTGGTTTTGCCATACACAATACCAACCAAAAGTCCAAGGACTATGGCCATATCAAGGATTCCTACCGCCCTTCCCATGCGGATTATGTCTATGACCAAAAATATGGGTTTCGGGATTACCGGGGCGGGGGCCGCAGTTCTGCACGCGAAACCGCAAGCAGGGTAGTGGCCGGTGGTATTGCGAAACAGTTGCTGAACGGGGTTACGATCAACGCGTTCGTGTCTCAAGTGGGCACCTTATCCTTAAAGAAAGCGTATACGGAACTGGATTTGTCCCTCACGGAAACGAACCCCGTACGCTGTCCGGATCCAGAAATGGCCAAGACCATGGAGGCCTACATCAAAACCATAAAAAAAGAGGGTGATACCATTGGGGGCATTATTACCTGTGTGGCCAAAAATGTGCCCGTAGGGCTTGGCGAACCCGTATTTGATAAACTCCATGCGGAGCTGGGCAAGGCCATGCTTTCCATCAACGCCGTTAAGGGATTTGAATATGGCAGTGGATTTGAGGGAGTTGCCATGAAGGGCAGCGCACACAATGATCCTTTTAACACGGATGGCAGTACCAGGACCAACCATAGTGGCGGGGTGCAGGGCGGTATTAGCAATGGTATGGATATTTACTTCAATGTGGCCTTCAAGCCCGTTGCCACGGTGATCCAAGGTTATGAGACCATAGATAAGCAAGGGAACAAGGTGCAGACCCAAGGCAAGGGACGCCACGACCCATGCGTGGTGCCCAGGGCCGTGCCCATTGTGGAGGCTATGACCGCCCTTGTTCTTGCGGACTACCTGCTATTGGCTCGGACCAATAAAATTTGAGTCACTTTATGGCCCGTCTGATTTCAATTTGGTATCTTGACCCAAAACAACGGTAGTATGCGAAAATTGGAACTTCACTGGCAAATTTTGATCGGAATGCTCTTGGGCATTCTTTTTGGTTTTGTCATGACCTACCCGGAATGGGGGCCAGACTTTGTGGCGGATTGGATCAATCCTTTGGGAACCATATTTGTTAAGTTATTGAAGCTTATTGCCATTCCCCTGATCTTGGCCTCCTTGATCAAGGGCATCTCTGACCTAAAGGATATCTCAAAGTTCAGGAATATAGGCCTCAGGACCATTTTGATCTACATAGGCACCACCGTGGTGGCCATTACCATTGGGTTGGTATTGGTCAATGTTATGCAGCCCGGGGAGGGAATTTCCGGTGATACCATAGCCAAACTCACGGAAACCTACGCCAATGATAGTGGGGTCACCTCCAAGATGGAGGAAGCCTCACGCCAAAAAGACAGTGGCCCGCTACAGTTTTTAGTGGATATGGTGCCGGACAATGCCTTGTTTGCCATGACGGACAATGCCCTGATGTTGCAGGTCATCTTTTTTGCCATCTTCTTGGGCATTTCCATGCTGCTGATTGGGGAAGGACCAGCCAAACCCCTCAAGGATTTTTTTGATTCGCTCAATGAGGTGGTGCTAAAAATGGTGGATTTGATCATGCTCTCTGCACCGT
>CAKZLG010000165.1 GCA_937125035.1 uncultured Maribacter sp.
CGTTGTTCAACCGATATTCGTGGCCGGGACCACCACCGGAAGAGGCCACCGTCACAGAGGCACTGTTGGTGGCACTATAGCAGAGGTCGGCACTGGCTATGGACAAGGTGGGTGGTACAAGGGCCTCTAAATCAAACGTAAAGGAATCGCTACAGCCCTCTGCATCCGTCACCGTAAGGGTGTACACATCAGCGGGGTCTGCACTGTTGGTGGATTCCGTTAGATTGCCAAAAAACCGGTTTGTCCTTGGACCTATGGAGGACCCAGAAGGCAATTGCAAGGTATATCTATATCCGCCCCAGCCTCCCGTGGCCACGGCCTCCACCCTTCCTATATTATTGTTGTCACAGCTCATGGCCGTTACAATACTGCCTCCAAGGTCCAGCACGGGGGCATCTTGTATGGTAAACGAAGCCATATCCGTACATCCGGTGTCCGCATCGGTAACGGTAATGGTATAGGTCCCTGGTCCAGATAAGGGCAAGTCCACCTCGGTATCATTTTGGGGTCCCCCTGTGTATAGCCCACCATTGATATCATAGGTATAGTTGTTGGCAAAACCATCTATAATAAACGTACCCGTACCGTCCGTTGCCCCGTTGCAGACCCGGAGATCGCCGCCAGATCTTACTCTTGCCCTAATAGAGCTGATCAGCGCAGGACTGAAGCCTTCGGTATAGGTGCAATTGTTAGCATCCGTTATTTGGAAAATATAGGATTGTGATGTACTAAGGCCCACAAAGGTTTCACTGCCCCCATTGTTTAAAGTGATGGGACTAACAATGGCATAATTAACAATGGGCGCATTGCTCGTGGGTGTCAATTGCACATCAGATGTTCCTAAGGCACAATTGATATTACTTTGGGCAAAATCCAAATTGGTGGGTGGGTCCACATCCAAAATGGTTATTGGTGCCAAAGTCAACCTACAACCGCCACCATCCCTGATGATCGGGGTATAGGTGCCCGCTGACAAATTGTTATAGGAGGTGTTTCCCGTAAAATTGACCCCATCAATACTGAATTCATAGCCGCTACCCGAACCACCAGTAAAGGGTCCTACAAAGTCAATTTGACCCCCTACGGTACCGCCACTGCCATCGCAGGACACATCGGCCACCTTATTGGCAGCTCCGGTAATAGCGCCCACGGTGGTCACAGTTACGGAAGGGAGGTTCAACGTACATTCAAAACCGCCCTGTTGGTACCTAACCTCTAGGGTGTTGTAAGTTCCGGCGGGCACTCCTATCTGTGGGGTGGTGACCCATGGGTCACCACTGGTCAACCTATAGTAAAGGTTATACCCTCGGGCATCCGTAACGTTGAAATTGATGGAGGCCCCGCCGTTGCTACAGTTTCCGTCAACACCATTGGCGGTCACTACTGGGGGCAACAATTCCTCTACACTAGAGGAGGCTGTTATGGTACAGCCATTGCTATCTGTAATCACAAAATCGTAGGTACCGGCAGTGGTAACATTATAAGTTGTAGTTCCGGTATTGCTTGCGGTATCACCAAAAGCTGGTTGTATGGGGCCGCCATTTACGGTATAGGTGTACGGTGCGGACCCTCCATTGGTGTTCAATACAATATCAACATCACTTATAGTGGAACATCCAAAACTATTGTTCACCTCCGAAGAGGCATCCAAAGGGTTCAATCCCGCCCCTATTACGATGGGGTTACCTGAAGTATCCAGCGATTGTCTTGGGGGAAGTATACCGTTCAATGGGTCTCCCGTGCACTGTTGGGTCTCTACCTGTACCGTGTACGTACCAAAACCAACGGCAGAAAACGTGTAGGGATTGTCTGGGACAAAGGCCGTAAATTCCTGTGCCACCCCACTGGAATTCAATAGGGTATATTTAAAAGGACCCGGCACATTGCCGGCCGTAACCGTAATGCTACCTGTCTCCCCGCTGCATTGCGCATCCACAAAAGTGGCGGCAATGTCTATGTCCAATTGATCTATGGTTATGGGTGCGTAGGGATATTCACAGGTGTTGGGCGTATTTCTTAGTCTGGCCCTCACATTATAAGTGCCCGCCGCCAAATTGTTGAAAATAGGGCCCTGCCAAGGACCGAACCCAGAACCGCTATCCAAACTGAATTCATAAGCACTGGAAAGGTTGGTGATTTGAATCCTTCCTGGCACCCCGCAAATGTTATCCTGTTTTACGAACGTCTGCGTAATGGTACTCTTCTTTACCTTAAAGTAGAAGATTTGACCGTCTGCCACCACTCTGTACTCTGCTCCGGTAGTGGATGGAATGGAGGTGGCATCTAAAGCGAATGTCTGTCCTGTGGCCACTTGGGTATAACACGAACCGGTATTGGGACAGTCCTCATTGATATCTGGTGTACAGGACCCACCTAGCAATTGCCAACTTACGGAACCATATGGTCCGCCGGAAAGGCTTATCATCCGATCATCCGAGTCCCCACAGAGATTGAATCTTGCCACGGTAAACCCTTGCACACTGCAGCCCACTTCTTCATCCGCTCCTTGAATGATGGTCGTGAATAGGGGCGCCATGGCACTGTTGGCATATTGTTTTTGTGGTGAACCTACATCTTGGCCTACGGTTGAATTCTTTTTCCGGGAACCATTTGAGGCCTTTAAAGAAGGTTCTAGAACGGTAACCATGACCGTGGCCACTTCGTCCAGGATGCTACGTATGTTGGAATTGGCCAATACTGAGGAACCGAGCACGGACAACAAGGTCAGTAACAAGGCATACAGCGTATACCGAGGTTTTCTGGGGAGCATAGGTTAAGTTCGGTTTTAAAGAGTATCATCGATTTGGGGACCTGTTGATAATCCTTGCGTGTAATTGTTTATACTTATAAAATCTGGTTATCTTTAAAAACTGAAATGAATACCATCTAATATATTTCTAACGTATGGTTATGAGGAAAAGTATACTCTTTATTGGTTTTTTCGTTGTAATGCTGAATTGGTCCTGCGGACAAGACCCTGAAAATAAAGTCATTGTCCCAGAAGATGTGCCCTTCACGGCAGAGCTTTTCGTCGATGACCTACAGATTCCATGGGGCTTTGCTTTCCTACCGGATGGCAGCCTATTAATCACCGAAAAGTCTGGTGAACTCCTCCATTTTTCAAATGGTAGGAAAACAAAAATTGAAAACGTGCCCGAGGTATACCAGCGAGGACAAGGGGGCCTGTTGGATATTGCCCTACACCCAGACTACGGCACAAACGGATGGCTCTATTTGTCCTACGCCTCAGAAGAAGGACCTGAAAAAGGAGGCCATACCGCCATCCTTAGGGCCAAACTTGACCAAGGGGCCCTTGTGGATCAAGAACTCTTATATAAGGCCACTCCAAATACCACCAAAGGGCAGCATTTTGGCTCTAGAATCATTTTTGACAATGATGGCTATATGTTCTTTTCTATTGGCGAAAGGGGGGCAAGGGATGTTAATCCACAAGATATTACCCGTGATGGTGGAAAAATCTATAGAATGTGGCCCGATGGCCGCATCCCAGAGGATAACCCCTTCATGGGCCAGACAGATGCCAAATCCGCTATCTATAGCTACGGACATAGAAATCCACAGGGACTTGCCCTGCACCCGGAAACAGGAGCCGTTTGGGACCACGAACATGGGCCCAGGGGAGGTGATGAAATCAATATCATTAAAAAAGGGGCCAACTATGGGTGGCCCGTGGTTACGTATGGCATCAACTACAGTGGGACCCCGATAACGGACAAGACCCAAATGGAAGGCATGGAACCGCCTATTCACTTTTGGGTACCGTCCATTGCTCCCAGTGGTATGGTCTTTGTCACCTCAGACGCGTACCCGGGCTGGAAAGGCAGTCTGTTGGTCGGCTCCTTATCCTTTCAATATTTGGAACGATTGGAACTGAGCGGAACTACCGTAACCCGCAGGGAAAAATTGATGGCAGATATTGGCAGGGTAAGGCATGTGGCCCAAGGCCCGGACGGACTCATTTATGTAGCCGTGGAGGGCAAGGGCATTTATAAGTTATTGCCAAAAAAGGAATGAACGAAACCGAAGGTTTCAAGATTAAAAAAAGAAAGTAGAGAGAATCTGCCCATAGGCATGTAGTAATGGCGCCATAGCGGTCTGGCTAGTAGATGGGGTGTTTCCTCTAAAAGCTCCCACAACACTTGAAATAATCAAAAATCATGAAATTATTTATTGGACTGTATTGCTCTTTTATTATAGGTCTTGCCCTGTACCTGCGCCAGGACAGTGCACTTGCACAGAGCATGGAACGGGGTAAGGAGGTCTATGCCGATTTTTGCATTACTTGTCATATGGCAGAAGGCGAGGGTGTGGCATACACCTTTCCGCCCTTGGCCGCATCCGATTTTGTGAACAACAAGCGCACCGAGAGCCTGCATGCCATAAAATTTGGACTACAGGGGGAAATAACCGTAAACGGAGAGACCTATAACGGCAATATGGCCCCTATGGGTCTAGAGGATGAAGAAATAGCGGATGTCATGAACTACATTGGCCATTCTTGGGGCAATGCGTTGGAGAAGATGGTTACACCGGAAGAAGTGGCAACCCTAAAAAAATAAGCCTATTGGCCGGCTTCCATGGCCTTTTTGACGGACCCGTGCCGCAACAACAACCCCTTGGCCTCCTCATACGGAATGCCCAAGCCTTCTACGATATAGCGCGTACCACGGTCCACCAACTTTTCATTGCTCAATTGCATGTTCACCATCTTATTGCCCTTGACTCTACCAATGCGTATCATAAGGGCCGTAGAGATCATATTGAGCGCTAATTTTTGCGAAGTGCCGCTTTTCATTCGGGTACTTCCCGTTAGAAATTCGGGCCCCACGTTAATCGCTATGGGCACATTGGCGTGCTCGGTAATGGGGGCGCCTGGGTTATTGGTGATACAGGCAGTAAAGACGCCGTTTGCTTGGGCCGCTTGAAGCCCCCCGATCACGTACGGGGTTGTGCCCGAAGCGGCAATGCCCACGAGAACATCGTTGGAATCAATATGGTGTGCCTGCAAATCCTTCCAAGCCTGTAGCGTATCGTCCTCGGCATGCTCCACCGATTTTCTGATGGCGGTATCCCCGCCTGCGATCAACCCTACAACACGGTCATGGGGCAGCCCAAAAGTGGGCGGAATCTCCGAGGCATCCAAAATACCCAAACGGCCACTGGTGCCCGCCCCGATGTAAAACAACCTGCCTCCCGCTAAAAAACGATCCGCCAAGACATCTACCAACGTGGTGATCTGGGGAACGACCTTTTTTACGGCCTCGGCCACCGTTTGGTCCTCTTGGTTCATGCGTTCCAAAAGGGTTTGGGTATCCATCTGTTCTAGGTGGTCATGATTGGACGGGGTCTCGGTAATTTTGGTATAGGTCATTTGCTAAACGATTTTAATATCTAGGTTTTTAAAAGGTCGTAAAAGGACATTTTCCGGGTCCAATTCCGTAATCATGGTATTGATGGTGTTAATGTCGCAGGTCTTATAACGGTGCTGTGAGTTCAATTTCTCCGAAATGGACAGCAATACTGTTTTTTTGGAGGCCTTGATCACCGCCTTTTTCATCTGTACAATGTCCCAATCAAACTCGGTTAGGCCGTACACCGCATCCACGTAACCAGTACCGATAAAACTATAGTCCACCTTAATTTCAGAAAGGGCATGTATGGCATTGGCCCCGATGGCGATCTGCGATTCCTTGGTGATCTGACCCCCAATGATAATGGTGGTGACATTGGGTTTGTTGGATAGTTCCATGGCCACCTGTAGGCTTATGGTGAAACAGGTGAGCTGAAGATGTTCCGGGATCAGCCGCGCCAGTTCCAAACAGGTAGTGCCCCCGTCAATGAAGACGACACTTCCATTACGCAGCATTCCTATCGCTTTTTTGGCAATGGCGGTTTTTTCCTCTAGGGCATAGATATGCGCATTGCGGATGTTATTCGTGGTAAACCCCAATGAAATGGCCCCGCCGTGCACTTTTTTCAGTTTCTTATCCGCGTCTAGCTCTTTGACATCACGCCGAACGGTATCTATAGAAACATCCAAGGTTTCAGCAATGTCGGTAAGCAGGATCCTATTATGGAGTTCCACCTCATTCAGTATGGTCTGTTGCCTCTCTTCCTTTAACATGTCCTAGTTGGAATATCGATGTTTCGGCGGTAAAGATACAAAACTTTTTCAGTTGCCATTTTTTTCTGTTTTTAAAAAATATCCATTTCATAACACTAATTTAACGCATAAAGAAGCATATTAAACCGCATAAAACTGCAATTAATGTAAATTTCCGCCTATATTTGCAGTAAATTCTGAGTCCATTGTTCACCTTCAAAACCACATCGCCCTTATGAAAACCATCGTTAAACCAAACAAAATAGATATAGGCCATACCCCGGCCGGGCAGTTTGAGGAAACCCGGTATGAAAAAATACACAACGTCATCTTTGATGACTCCAAGGAAGCCTCGATCCAGGTGGCGGCCGAAATGGCGGCGCTCATCCGTAAAAAACAGGATCAAGGAAAAAAATGTGTACTTGGCCTGGCCACAGGGTCTTCGCCCATTAGGGTCTATGAAGAGTTGGTGCGCATGCACAAAGAGGAAGGCCTGAGCTTCAAAAACGTGGTGACCTTTAATTTGGATGAGTACCTGCCCATGGAAAGGAGCAACATCCAAAGCTATTATTATTTTATGCACGAGCACCTCTTTGATCATGTGGACATCCCAGCGGCCCAAGTGCACATACCGGATGGCACGGTCTCACAGGAAGAGACGGTGGACTACTGCCTATCTTATGAAAAAAAAATCAAGGAACATGGCGGTCTTGACTTTCAGCTCTTGGGCATTGGCAGAACGGGACATATTGGTTTTAACGAACCGGGATCCCACATCAACTCGGGCACACGCGTCATTACCTTGGACCACATTACCCGTGTGGATGCCGCCCCTGCCTTTCTCGGCATTGACAATGTACCCAGAAAAGCGATTACCATGGGCATTGCAACGGTAAGCAAAGCCAAGAGGATCGTGCTCTTGGGCTGGGGACAGAACAAGGCGGAAATCATCAAAAAGACCATTGAGGGCGAAATATCCCCCCAAGTGCCCGCCACCTACCTCCAAGAACACAAGAACTGCACCTTTGTGCTGGACACCGCTGCTGGCAGTGAGCTCACCCGGAACAAGACCCCCTGGTTGGTGGAGAGCTGCGAATGGACCGAAGAGCTCACCGCCAAGGCCATTGTTTGGCTCTGCAGCATCACTGGCAAGACCATTCTGAGCCTTACGGACAAGGATTATAATGATAATGGCATGGCTGACCTCTTGGTCTTGGAAGATTCCTATGACCTTAATATCAAAATGTTCAACCGGCTTCAGCATACCATTACCGGCTGGCCCGGCGGAAAGCCCAATGCAGACGACACCCATAGGCCGGAACGCGCCCAGCCCAAAAAGAAGCGCGTGATCATCTTTAGCCCACACCCAGATGACGATGTGATCTCCATGGGCGGCACGTTTGATCGCCTGGTGGAGCAGGGCCACGAGGTGCATGTGGCCTACCAGACTTCGGGAAATATTGCGGTTTCCGATATGGATGCCCGCAAGCATGCGGAAATTGCCATGGAACTGCAACCCTCGGAAACAGCACAGAAGATCATCAATGACCTTTCCAGCAAACAAGAGAGCCATGTGGACAGCCCGCGGGTACGCAAATTGAAAGGAAGCATAAGGCGTTCGGAATCCTATGCCGCCACGCGCTACATGGGGCTGAACGACAGCAATGTGCATTTCTTGGACCTGCCCTTTTACGAAACGGGCACCATCAAGAAAAAAAACCTGTCCGAAGATGATATCATGATCATGATGGATATTATACTGCAGATAAAGCCCCATCAGATCTATGCCGCGGGCGATCTGGCAGATCCCCACGGCACCCATAAAGTTTGTCTAGATGCGGTCTTGGAGGCCTTGGAAAGACTCGGTAAGGAAGATTTTATGAAAGAGTGCTGGCTATGGCTGTACCGCGGGGCTTGGCATGAATGGGAAATCAACGAAATTGAAATGGCAGTACCCATGAGTCCCAGCCAAGTTTTGAAAAAGCGCCATGCCATTTTCTGCCATCAATCACAAAAGGACGGGGTGATGTTCCAAGGAGACGATGCCCGGGAATTCTGGATGCGCGCCGAAGAACGTAACCGGGATACCGCCAACAAGTACAAAGCCTTGGGCATGGCCTCCTACTCTGCCATGGAGGCCTTCGTAAGGCATAAGTTTGACCACTAACCTAAAGTTCCCCAAAAAAAGGCCTACTTTAGTCCTATAAGAGGCCTTTTTTATTTATGATGTCCAGATTGATCCTGTTCCTAGCCTTTTTGGCATGTCTTAATGGTTGTGGCGTATTGCCCGGTTCCCAAAATGCACCCAAACGCGAATTTAGGGGCGTATGGGTGGCCACCGTGGCCAATATAGACTGGCCCAAGTCCGGCTGGGAGGGTTCCGTAGAACAGAAAGGGCATTTTAAGCGCATTCTGGATTTCTACGACAAACTCAACTACAATGCGGTCATCGTTCAGGTGCGCGCCGCGGGGGACGCCCTATACCCATCACAGTATGCCCCATGGTCCCGCTACATTGCAGGAAGCGAGGGGAGAATGGCCCAGTGGAATGAGGACCCTTTGGCCTGGATGGTGGAAGAGACCCATAAAAGGGGCATGGAATTCCACGCCTGGTTCAACCCTTACCGGGCCACCATGAGCTTGGACACCTCGACGTTGAGCCCTGAACACGATTTTTATCGCCATCCGGAATGGATGTTGCCTTATGGCAATAAAAATTACTACGATCCGGGACTGCCCGAGGTCCGTACTAAATTCAATGCCATTATTGCCGAGGTGGTCACTAACTACGACATTGATGCGGTCCATTTTGATGATTATTTTTATCCCTATAAAATTACCGATGAAACCTTGCGGGACAGTCTCTCGTACAGCACCCATGCCCTACCCGGGCAATCCTTGGAAGATTGGCGTAGGAGCAATGTGGACTCACTCGTAAAAGGGGTGCATACCACCATAAAAAGTATTAAGCCTTGGGTACAGTTGGGCATAAGTCCGTTTGGGGTGTGGAAAAACAAGTCCACGGACCCCAAGGGATCGGATACCCAAGCGGGCCAGACCACGTATGAAGACCTGTATGCAGACCCCTTGCTTTGGATGAACGAAGGTTGGATCGATTATTTGGCGCCCCAGGTCTACTGGAGTTTGGAACTGCCCGTGGCATCCCATAGAAAAATAGTGGATTGGTGGTCCAAAAACAGTAAGGGCGCCCATCTTTACATTGGAAATGGGGCATATAAGGTGAGGAACAATAGTGATGCGGCCTGGAATGAAAAGAAAGAGCTGCCCAATCAAGTGGCATTGGCACGCAGCTATGACAATGTTTTGGGCAATATCCTCTTTAGTGCAAAATCGCTCATGAAGGAAAACCAAGATGTGGTGGAGTATCTAAAGCGCCGTTATTACAAATATCCGGCCCTGACCCCTGTGCAGGCATCCTCAAAGGTGCCGGTTCCAAACCCACCAGAAATAACCAAAATCGCCCTGCAAGGGGAAAGCATAATCCTGACCCTTTCCACCAAGGGCCAGTTTAAACAAGCTTTACTGTACCAAAGCGGCAAGAAGGCCAAGGCCACCTATCCCATTCAAAAATTGATTGCCAAGATACCCTTGGAACACGATGCCAACGTCTTGGAAATTTCAAGAAAAGTTTGGCCCAAAGGGCATAGGGCGCTGGTTTTTTTGGACAACTACGGAAGGGAAACGAAACCCATCATCATACACCACAATCAAATACCAACCCATGATCAAAAAAGATAAGGGCGCTTGGGCCTGGGTGCCCATTTTATATTTCACACAGGGTCTGCCCTATGTCATGGTGGTAACGGTCTCTGTGATCATGTACAAGCAATTGGGCATTTCCAACGCAGACATAGGCCTCTACACCTCATGGCTCTACCTGCCGTGGGTTTTAAAACCCCTTTGGAGCCCCTTTGTGGATTTAAAGAGCACCAAAAGGAAATGGTTTCTGGGCATGCAGTTGCTCATAGCCCTGGCCCTGCTAGGGGTAGGGTTGTCCATCCCCACCAATATGTTCTTCGTGACCACCTTGGCTTGTTTTTGGATGGCCGCCTTTGCCTCGGCCACCAATGACATCGCCTCAGATGGCTACTATATGATCGGGCTATCCGAAAAAAAACAGTCCTTTTTCGTGGGTATGCGGAGTACCTTTTATCGTTTGGCCATGGTAACGGGAGAAGGATTGATTGTCTTCTTCGCCGGATTTTTGGAACAGAAATATGGGGACAACACCAAGGCCTGGAGCCTAACCATGACCATGGCGGCCTTCTTGATGTTGGCCTTGACCGTTTCTAATTTTTTAGCGGCCCCAAAATTTGAGACCTCCTCCAATATTACAATACAAAGGCCCAAAGGTTTTCTCGAGGTGTTCACCTCATTTTTCAAAAAGCCCGGCATTGGCATCGCCTTGGCCTTTATCCTTACCTATAGGTTGGGGGAATCCCAATTGGTAAAAATGGCCGCCCCCTTCCTTTTAGATGAAGTGGGGAAAGGCGGATTGGGCTATTCCACCCAACAACTGGGCATCCTTTTTGGAACTGTAGGGGTCATCATGTTATCCATTGGAGGCATTCTCGGGGGCATATTGATTTCGCGCGATGGACTCAAAAAATGGATGTGGCCCATGATTCTTTCCCTGAACGTGCCCAATATTCTGTACGCCGTTTTGGCCTTGACCAAAACCACCCACATTGCGGCCGTAACCGCCACGGTGGTTTTTGAAAAATTCGGCTATGGCTTTGGCTTTGCCGCCTTTCTCATGTACCTCATCTATATTGCCGAAGGGAAATCCAAAACCTCGCACTACGCCATTGCCACTGGTTTTATGGCCTTGGGCATGATGTTGCCCGGCATGATTAGCGGGTACATGCAGGAGTGGTTGGGCTATGGCGGTTTTTTTGTATGGGTAGTGGTTGCCGCGCTGCCCGCCTTGTTTTTGTTGAAGTTCATATCCTATCCCCCTGAATTTGGAAAAAAAACCAGTGAATCAGATGCATGAATCCGTCCCTTATGAAGTCGCTACAACGCACCTCACCCCCTTGGAAAAAATTGGGCAGTTGTTCATGCCCGCGGCTTTTATCAATGATACCGAAGCGGAAATAAAAAAATTGGAACAATTGATCAGGGAACATGCCATTGGGGGGCTGTGCTTTTTCCATTCCCGGGCCAGTGCCGCCACCAATTTTGAGGGCAAGAAAACAGTGCTCCGGAACGAAAGCAGTTTTGAGACCCTGCGAGCACTAATCAAACGGTATCAAGAGGCGGCAAAATATCCTTTGGTCGTGGCCATTGATGCTGAATGGGGACTGGCCATGCGCATAGAGAACACCCCTCAGTACCCCTACGCCATGAGTCTTGGGGCCCTTAGAGACCACGACCATTTGATCTATGAGGTGGGCAAAAACATTGCACGGGACTGTAGGGCGGCAGGCATCCATTGGAACCTTTCCCCAGTGGTGGACATCAACAATAATCCTAAAAATCCCGTTATTGGGTACCGATCTTTTGGTGACGATAAAGAGCAGGTGTACCAAAATGCCAGGGCGTATTTAAATGGTATGCGAAGTGAAGGGGTCTTGGGAAGCATCAAGCATTTTCCCGGCCATGGGGATACCGCCACCGATTCCCATTTAGGCCTTCCTGTGATAGAAAAACCCAAGGAAGCCCTATTGGACAACGAACTCTACCCTTTTCAAAAGTTGATAGACGAGGGTGTGGAAGCGGTCATGGTGGGCCATTTATCGGTCCCCGCCCTAACGGATCATCCGGAAATCCCATCCAGCGTCAACAAAGACATCATAACAGGGCTACTGCGGCAAGAGATGGGTTTCAAGGGCGTGGTCATATCAGATGCGCTCAATATGCATGCGGTTTCAAAAAATTATGCCGTTCCCGGCGAACTGGAATGGTTGGCCTTTGCTGCCGGCAATGATGTGCTCTGTTTTTCCAACCATATAGAAGCAGGTATTGACCATATATTCCGTAAGGGAAGCCAAGAAGCCATTGAAACCAGTTTTGAACGGGTATGGCGGTTGAAGGAACAATTGCTTTCAGCACCACCGTACAAAGAAACGGTTACCTTGTCCCCATCGGCCCCGCTATTGAAAGAATTGGCCAAAGCCTCCCTCACCTGGATAAAGGGTAACGAGCAGATTCTGGCCGCCTTTAGGGAAGCTCCCTATACAGAGCTGACCGTGGACATGGACCTGATACGCCGTTTGGAAAGGAACCAAGGACAACTACCGGTCCAATGGGAGGCCCGGATACAAGAACACCAAAATGTGCGCTTGCACATTATACCCCCGCAAGCCAAACCCATACAGGATTTCGGATTTACCGCGGTGGCCATTTCCTTGATCAATGATATTTTAGAGAGCCATAAAGTGGTGCTGTACCACTATGGCAACCCGTATGCGCTACATCTTTTTAAGGTGGAGCTAAGTTTGGCCACTATTTTGGCCTATCAAGATTTCGAAGCCTACAGGGAAGCCGCCGACCAGCACTTCTTGGGTGCCATTAAGGCCCTTGGGCGCTTGCCTGCTGAACTGGCACCCTATGAAAATAAAGGCCCATAAAATGAACAGGAAACGTTATTATGGCTGCGATACCCTATGCAACCAACTAAATATCCCACAATGAAAAAACATAAAATTCTGGGTCTTATGTCCGGCACCTCCTTAGATGGGCTGGACCTCTGCTATTGCCATATTTGGCAAAAAGGGGGTGGTTGGTATTTTGAAATCCTTAAGACCCAAAACATTGCCTATACCCAAGAACTTCAAGGAGAGCTGAAGGATGCCATCTCGTTACCTGCCGAAAGGCTCTTGCAATTACATCATACCTATGGCACCTGGTTGGGCGAACAGGCCAAAACCTTCGTGGAAGCGCATCAACTTAACGTGGATTTTATTGCCAGTCACGGCCATACCACCCACCATAGGCCTGAAATGGGCGTCACGTTTCAATTGGGCTCTGGCCAGCATGTGGCCAATGCGGCGGGCATACAGGTCGTCTGTGATTTCAGGACCAATGATGTGGCCCTTGGTGGCCAGGGCGCTCCCTTGGTGCCCATTGGGGACCGACTTTTCTTTGGCGATTATGATTTTTGCCTTAACCTAGGGGGCATCAGTAACATTTCCTTTGAGGTAAAGGACCAGCGTATTGCGTATGACATTGGTCTGGCCAATATGGTCTTGAACCACATCACCCGCAAAATCGGCCTGGAGTATGACCAAAACGGCAATAGGGCACGGAAGGGTTCTCTGAATACCGCCATGCTTCAACAATTGAATGCCTTGGAATACTATCTCCTACCCCACCCAAAATCCATAGGTTATGAGTGGTTCCTCAAAGAGGTGGTCCCCATAGTTGATTCAGCAGAGGATAGCGTGGAAAACCTCTTGCATACGGCCGTGCACCATATCTGTGAAAAGATAGCCCAACAAATCACTATGAATGCCAAAGGACCAAAAACCAGCCTTTTGGTCACCGGTGGTGGGGCCCTGAACGGCTTTTTGATCGAGACCTTACGGACCAAACTTGGGCCGGGGGTAGAAGTGGTGGTACCAGACGCTACCTTGATCGGCTTTAAGGAAGCCTTGGTGTTTGCCTTGATGGGAGCTCTGCGCAAGGAACAACAAATCAATATCCTGAAATCCGTTACTGGGGCCAAAAGAGATTCTTCCAGTGGGGTCTTTTTCCTGCCCAATTGAACTATTTTAACTAAATTAACCCCTATTTAAGATGCACCTGCAATGACGGACAAACAAAAAAAGGCCACAGCCTATTGGAAAGAGAATGTAAGATATCTGGTTATATTATTGTCCATTTGGTTCCTGGTATCCTACGGCGCGGGCATTCTATTCAAGGATGAATTGGACAATTTTCATCTGGGCGGATTCAAATTGGGTTTTTGGTTTGCCCAGCAGGGGGCTATCTACACCTTCGTTGTCCTGATCTTTGTTTATGTAAGGCTAATGAACAAACTGGACCGCAAATACGGGTATGATGAATGAGTACCCCCTTTCCAAACCCTGAAAAATCAACCACCAGCAACTAATACCAACAAAAAATGACCGTACAAATTTGGACCTACCTCTTAGTGGCCGTGACCTTTGCCCTTTATATTGGCATTGCCATCTGGTCCAGGGCAGGA
>CAKZLG010000166.1 GCA_937125035.1 uncultured Maribacter sp.
CGGAACTGTTCCATGTAACGTATGATGAATCGTTTACGGCTCCCGGCATCAATGCAGTCACTTATGGTTTCAAAGACCGCCTATGGGCCACCTTTTTAGAGGGCGATGTCTTTTTCAGCACCCAATGGGCCATGAAAGTAGGGGCGAGGTTGGAACAAACGTCCCTGCTCAATGAACGTAATCTGTCCCCAAGAATATCCATGGCCTATAAAAGTGGTGAAAAGGGCCAGTTCTCTTTGGCTTATGGCGCTTTCGTTCAAAACCCCACGAACGCCGTGTTGCGTTTTGACCAGGATTTGGCCTCCGAAAGGGCATCACACTATCTGTTGAACTACCAGTACGTGGACAAAGGCAGGACCTTTAGGGCCGAAACCTATTATAAGCAGTACAAAGGATTGGTGAAATTTAATACGGAAATGCCACAGTTCAATTCCAACTTCACAAATTTGGGAGGTGGCCATGCCGCAGGCCTCGACGTTTTTTGGCGCGACAATACCTCTATAAAAAATCTTGACTACTGGCTGTCCTACTCCTATTTGGATACCCAACGCGATTTTGGAAACTTTGAAGAAGCCGCTAGGCCCAACTTTGCCCCTGCCCATAGCCTTTCTTTGGTGACCAAGTATTGGGTGGACGACCTAAGGTCTCAAGTGGGGCTGAGTTATCAGTATGGCTCCGGCAGGTCCTACAATGACCCAAATACAACGGCATTTTTAGCGGGGCGGACCAAACCCTTTAACAATCTCAGCTTAAATTGGGCCTATCTCATTGACCAACAGAAAATCCTCTATTTCTCGGTAAATAACGTCTTGGGCTTCAATAACATCAACAATTACCAGTATGCCAATGCCCCGAACTCTGACGGGATCTTTGACAGAAGGGCCATAAGACCAGCGGCGGACAGTTTTTTCTTCGTGGGTTTTTTCTGGACCCTAAGCAAAGATGGCAAGGCCAATCAACTGGATAATCTTTGAACAACAACTGGGTCAGGGAAAATAACAATTCGGCCATATTTTATTTAAAAATCGATACAAACCCAAGAAATTCATCACTGTAAAATATCTTAAATTCTTATAAACATGAAAAACGGCATCCTTCTTATCTCAATGCTCATGGCCGGTACGGCCATGGCACAGAACGCCTATACCAAGGGCATGAACAAGGCCTTTCAGCTTTGGGAGGCCAATAATACTATAGAGGCTTCCAATCTGTTTGAGCGCATTGCCCTGGCCGAAGAGGATAATTGGCTGCCCTATTACTATGTGGCCCAAGTAAATACCTTTGCTAGTTTTGGGGAGGCTGACGCTGCGGTACTGGAGAACCAACTGGGCAAAGCCAAGGAATTTTTGGACATTGCAAAGCGCCTATCGCCAAACAACCCGGAATTGTTGGTGCAAGAGGCACTGATAAACACCGCTTGGATCGCATATGATGGTGCCACTTATGGAATGGTCCTCTCCCCAAAGAACGCCCAGTTGTATACACAGGCGGTGAAATTGGACCCCAACAATCCCAGGGTAGTACTTTCCAAAGCAGAGTGGGACATGGGGTCAGCCCTATATTTTGGCAAGGATACCACACCATACTGTAAGGATGTGGAACGTGCCTTAAAACTTTTCGCTAACTTTAAAACGGAAATTCCTTTCTATCCGCGCTGGGGAGAAGATCGGGCAAAGGAGATCTTGGCCACTTGTGGAAATTGATGACGGGTTGTACATACATAGATAAAGGTTGTTACAGTGAAGAAAGATAACGCTATAGGAAATTTCAGCAACATCCTCCGGATAAGTATATACATTACCTTGGGGGTTTCGATGGTGAACATCGTAATGAATCTAAGCCAGGGATTTGTTTGGCAAAACGTATTGGAAGGGATGGCGGTAACCTTTATCTACGCCTTTGTCATTACGGCCACGAATGCTTATTACAATGATTTCCTTTCCAAGCGATACAGCTGGGAAACGCAGACCCAAAAACGGCTTTGGCTAGGGGCCATTGGGTCCATTGTGCTCACCGTGCTTTCATTTGGCCTGGCAAGGATGTTGGTCGTGATGGGCATTTACGGCAACACCTTAGAGGGATTTTTGGAAGGGGAGGACTATGGTTCATACCTCTTCACCTTGTTTGTCGCTATTTTGGTATCGGCCATATTGCATGCCTTCTACTTTTACAAGGCTTTACAAGATACCCGGGTAAAGGAACAGAAGATCATTGCCGGTACGGCCTCTGCCCGGTTTGATGCACTTAAGAATCAGTTGGATCCCCATTTCCTGTTCAATAGCCTAAATGTACTGACCAGTTTAATTGAGGAAGATCCCTACCAAGCCCAAAAGTTCACGACCTCACTTTCAAAAGTATACAGGTATGTACTTGAACAAAAGAATAAAGACCTGGTCTCAGTGGACGAGGAGCTTCAATTTGCCAAAACCTATGTAAAATTGTTGAAGATGCGCTTTGAGGACAGCATAGCGCTCCATATTCCAGAAAGCAGCAGCGACCCCAATGCCAAGATCGTGCCCCTGTCCCTGCAGTTGCTCTTGGAAAATGCGGTAAAGCACAACATCGTTACCTCCAGTAAGCCGCTGGAGATACGCATCTACGAAGAAGACGGTATGCTCCATGTGCGCAATAACATACAGGAAAAGCAGGTGGTTAAGAAAAGCAGTGGGGTGGGCCTGCAGAACATACAACAGCGCTACGGTATTCTAACGGATAGAAAGGTGGTCATTGAGAAGGACCAGAACACATTTCATGTAAGGTTGCCCATGCTTACCCAGCAGATGAGCACCTTAGACAGCACCCAAACCTATATAGACGAAAAACGGTACCAAAAAGCTAAAGAACATGTGGAGGCCGTTAAGGGTTTTTATGGCAACTTGATCGCTTTTTGCGTGATCATTCCCATTTTGGCCGTCATTAACCACAAGACGACCAGCTTTCCGTGGGTCATCTTCCCTTTTTTGGGATGGGGCTTTGGGTTGCTCACCCACGGCATGGAAGCTTTTGGGTACAATCCCATTTGGGGCAAACGGTGGGAGGAACGTAAGTTGCGGGAATTGATGGATAAGGACAAAGGATAGGCGCCTAGGCCGGTGGACCGCTTGTGGTGTAGTGGATAAAATACGCTGCTGCTACGATTCGTCCGTTGGAATCCACAGTTGGGTGAACTGTTTTTAGGAATTTGCCAAGGATTGTGAATCTTTGAGTCATCAAAACTAAAACAAAACAAATCATGGAACAATCAAGAGAATTTCAGTACAACAGGGCCAAAGAACGCGTGGCCGAGTTAAAATCATTTTACGGTAGCCTTTTGGCCTATGCCATAGTAATTCCTGTGTTGGCTTGGATCAATTACCAAACGGTCTCCTTTGCTTGGGTGCTTTTTCCGGCCTTGGGGTGGGGTTTTGGACTCGTGGCCCAGTGGGCCCGTATAAACGGTTACAACCCTGTTCTTGGAAAGGATTGGGAAGAGCGTAAGATCAAAGAGTACATGCAAGACCCTAGGCTGTAGAACATAACTCATTAGCACCAAGAAAAACAGGAAAATTGAGGATAAGCCACCATGGAAAATCGTAGCATTGAAGAAAAGTATCTAAAGGCCAAAGAAAAAGTAGCGGCCATGCGCAAGTTCTACTCCAA
>CAKZLG010000167.1 GCA_937125035.1 uncultured Maribacter sp.
CACTGTCCCCAGGCAGAACCTGTTCCAGCGCCCCATTGTATCCCATAAAAGGTCAGTGCATCTGCGTTCCCTAAATCATAGGCCAACGTCATCATGGGGTTGAAGCCAAAAAAGGCATCATGGTTTAGGCTTAGGCCAGCACTGACCTTGTCCTCCATTTCTTCCTGTGCCCATACATTGTTTGTAGTGGCAATAATACCCGTAAGGGCAAGTAATACAGCTGTTTTCTTGATTAACATAATTTTGAGTTTTAATATTAGTAAATGATGATGAAATTTATCTTGGGTACGTAATTATTTAATGTGACTTTTATCTTTTTCAACTTGAGTCCTAATCCTTTTTAATCAATGTCAGTGTTGGTTCATTCTAAAGTCGGAATAGGCATCCATACCATGTTCGTGGATATCAAGGCCCTCCAATTCCTCTTCTCTAGACACCCTGAGTCCTACAGTAACTTTTAGGATGCCAAGTATAAGGCCTGAGGTGACGAGACAGAAGGCACCCACGATCAAAACACCATAAAGCTGGGTCAAGAATTGTTCTCCCCCGGCCATAGAGCCAAAAATGCCCACGGCCAAAGTGCCCCATATACCACATATTAAATGCACAGTGACCGCCCCCACGGGATCGTCCAAGCGAAGTCTATCAATAAATGCCACGCCCAGTACAATGATGCATCCTGCAATAAAGCCAATGACCACTGCTTCATTGGGAGACATAAGGTCCGCTCCGGCGGTAATGCCCACAAGTCCTCCTAGAATGCCGTTCAAAAACATGGTCAAATCCAGGTTTTTGTAGAGTACGGTAGAAAGGATGAAAGCCCCAAAACCCCCCGCAGCAGCGGCTAAGCTAGTGGTGACCAGTACCAAAGAGGTCAGTTCCGGGTCGGCGGAAAGTACGGATCCACCGTTAAAACCAAACCAGCCCAGCCAAAGAACAAGAACACCGGCAGTGGCCAAGGGTATGTTGTGGCCCGGTATGGCTTTTGGTTCGCCATCCTTGCCAAATTTCCCGATCCGGGCGCCCAATAGATAAATAGCGACTAGAGCTGCCCAGCCTCCAACGGAGTGCACGAGCGTGGAACCGGCAAAGTCATAAAAGCCCCAAGAATCCAGGAATCCTCCGCCCCATTTCCAAGCGCCCACAATTGGGTAAACAAGGCCTACGTAGAAAATGGTGAACAACATAAAGGAGCCAATCTTTATCCTTTCTGCAACGGCCCCTGAAACAATAGTTGCAGCGGTGGCCGCGAACATGCCTTGAAAGAGAAAGTCAGTCCACCAAGTGTAACCTCCATCGGCATAATCAGGTGTCATTCCCCCCTCTGGCGCTCCAATGCCAAAGCTGTCCATGGAGAATTTAAAAAGACCCATATCACCCTCTTCAAACCCAGGATACATGAGGTTGAACCCAAAGGCGTAATAGAGGAGAAGGCCCCCGGTTATGATAAAAATGTTCTTGAACAAAATGTTTATGGTGTTCTTTTGTCTTGTTAACCCTATTTCTAAAAAGGCAAAACCGGTATGCATAAAGAACACAAGGGCCGTGGCCAACATCATCCATACATTGTTTGCCGTAAATAATCCAGCATCCATATAGTTACTTATTTAATTGGTTGAAAAATTAATTGATACCTGCTTGTCCGCTTTCTTTGGTTCTAATCCGGTAAGCTTCCACCACATCGGAAACAAAGATCTTACCATCGCCCACATTCCCAGAATAAGCCGCTTCTAAGATCGCGTGCACGGCAGGCTCCATGAATTCATCGGATACCACGACAGAAATAAAACGTCTTTGGATATCTGTGGTGCTGTAGGAAATACCACGGTAGACGTGTCCTTGTTTTTCGTTTCCCACTCCAGTTACATCCCAGTAACTGAAAAAATTGACCTCAATTTGATGTAAAGCCTCTTTGACTTCGTCAAATTTTGATTTCCTGATTATTGCCTCGATTTTTTTCATTTCTCAAATAGATTTAAAAAGCCAAATATATATTATTAAAAACAAGACCCCCTTAATGGAAGGGGGTCCATACCTCATTTTTATAATAATGATAAATTATACCCTATAAAATTAATGGTACTTGTAAATTATTCTCTAAATTTTGACAATGATGAGGGTGGTTGATTGAAAGAGAGATAGCGCCTGAATAAAATGATTAGGATTTGAGGGGTTTTATTGCGAAATGTTTAAAAATTCACGCAAAACAGATAAAAATGCGCAATTTTAAAAAAGAAGATATGTTATGTTAAAATCATAACAATTTACCGAGCCACAATCCCAGAAATAGGGCCGAGATGCCCATGACGACGCTGGCACTGACATAAAAGCCCATCTGCAGCCAAGAGAATTCCTTGAGTAAAAACTGACTTTCCAACGCAAAAGTGGAAAAAGTGGTAAAGCCACCACAAAAGCCTGTGGCCAGTAATAAGACCTGATGCTCGGATAGTAAATTGGAACGTAGCGTAATTGAAAAGATGATACCAATAAAAAGACAACCCAGTAGGTTGACCATAAATGTTCCTAAGTAAAAATGGGGATAGTAGGAGTTGAGAGCTTTGGAAATCCAGAAGCGGAGCACACTGCCCAAGCCTCCACCAAAAAATACCAAAATAAGTGGTTTCATACCCTCTAAAGGTATGGAATTATACCGCTTTTTTATAGTTGGAGGTTAGAATATCCAACGGGTAGATGGGTGAAGCGGGTTTCTCAGTAGCCTTAGTACTTTTCTTACCGTTCTGGGCCGCAGTGCGCAGACTTATGAACAGCATGCCAAGATTAATGCCAACGAGAACCAAGAATATTGTAAAAAATGTGATCATAACTATTTGCCCCTATATAGTTGATTAACGCAAAATTACGTCTTTTGGTATAGTATACGAGGAAAACGGCTATTTTGTTGTGAAACTGTTAATTTTTGTGGTGTATGTAAATAAAAGGTTAATTTCTAAGATATTGTTTAAGCCCTACTAGGATAATTAAGAATATTATGAAGAATAATCCTACCCATTTGACACCTTTGTAATTTTTTTGGTGCATTTTAAAGTCTTTTTTATAGGCGGAAACGATAAAAACGACAAAGGCAAGGATAAAGAGAACGGCAAAAATGATTTGTCCTGTACTGAACATAGTGTCTATTTTTGTGCTAAATTAAGGTAAATATCCATCACAAGCGCACCTCATTGGCAGTGCCCCTAGCATATTCGCGGAGGCACCTGGCCGGATGCAAAAAAATGGAACAAATTATTTTCTACCCATGAAGAATAACTTAAAGGCGGTCCAAAGCTTCCACGAATCCTTTGGATTGGGCGTATCCCATGAAATGTGTGCCAACCTGGGCAGGTCCAAGAACAGACTTCGCTTTGATTTAATGGATGAGGAGAACCAAGAATATCTTGAGGCGGCCAATAATAATGATATGGTAGAGGTGGCAGATGCCTTGGGCGATATGCTCTATATTCTCTGCGGAACAATATTGGAACACGGCCTGCAATATAAGATAGAGGAGGTGTTCAATGAAATACAAAGGAGCAATATGAGCAAGTTGGGTGCGGACGGCAGCCCTATTTACAGGGAAGACGGCAAGGTTTTAAAAGGGCCCCATTATTTTAAGCCCAACATTGCCGGTATTCTTGAAAAATGAAATGGGGCCTTAAAAAAGGCCCCATTTTTAATTTAGTCGGTTACCTTGTACCGCCAACCATAGGGGTCCTCAGCAAGGTTGTACTGAATATTGGTGATGCCCTTTTTGAGCTTTTGGGCATAGGTCTCATTTAAACTGGGCAGGGTATAGTCCTGATCCCTATATCCAAATGCAGCTATGGGTGAAATTACGGCTGCGGTCCCAGCTCCGAACATCTCCATCAATGTTCCATTCTTAGCAGCTTCCACGACTTCGGTAACGCTGATCTTTCTCACTTGGGTGGGGATGCCCATATCCTCTGCCATTTCCAAAATGCTTTTTCTGGTAATGCCGTCCAATATCCGATCACTGGTTGGGGCGGTGATCAACGTATCTCCTATACGGACAAAGATGTTCATGGCCCCGGCTTCCTCTATATATTCGTGCTCCGTATCATCTGTCCAGATGACCTGATTGTATCCTTTTTCCACCGCCAATTGGGTGGGGTAGAACTGCCCGGCATAATTACCACCTGCTTTGGCATAACCAACACCGCCATTGGCGGAGCGTGAGTATTTTTCTTCAATCAGCACTTTTACCTCTCCTGCAAAATAGGCGCCAGAAGGTGCACAGGCAATCATGAATTTGTAGGCATCTGCTGGCGAGGCATGGAAGCCATTTCCAGAGGCAAAAATGAAAGGGCGTATATATAAGGAACTTCCAGTTTTTGTAGGAATGAACTGGTGGTCCAATTTCAATAGGGTGGTTAGACCATCCATAAAATACTCTTTGGGCAGTTCCGGTATGGCCATGCGGTGTGCAGAGATGTTCAATCTCCTATGGTTGTCCGCAGGACGGAAAAGGAAGATATCCCCCTTTTCATCCTTATAGGCTTTCATGCCCTCACAGATAGATTGGCCATAATGAAAGATCTTGGCGGACGGATCTAAACTTATGGGCCGGTAGGGAACGATCTTTGGGGTTTGCCAAGTACCGTTCTTATAATCACAAACCAACATATGGTCTGTGAATACCGAACCAAAGGCCAGATTGTCAAAATCTATTTGGTCAATTTTAGAAGTGGCCGCCTTTTCTATGGCTATGTTTGTGGTCGCAACACTCATGCGTTAAATTTTTAAGGATTAAAATTAGTGAAATATCCGTATGACTTCTTCTTTTTTCGTTCAAAAATGACCAGTTTTGCAAGGAAAACCTATTTTTTAAAGGATATGAAAAGAATTAACATATTAGTTGTGCTTTTTATGGTGCTGTTCGCTTGCAAGGACAAGTCAGACAGTAAGGTGGCCACAACGGCCCCATTACAAGAATCCTATGCTTCTTTTGGGAACAAGGTCATGGCCGATGAGGCCATATCCACTTCAGATATGGCTGCCGCCTATGAAACGATAAAAACGGCAGACTCCCTGCCCACCACATTCAAGGCAGAGGTAAGGGAGGTTTGTAAGGCCAAAGGCTGTTGGATGAAACTTACTTTGGACAATGGACAGGAGGCCATGGTACGTTTTAAGGATTATGGTTTTTTCGTACCCACGGATATTGAAGGAAAGGAAGTCATTGTCAATGGCCTTGCGTTCATCAGTGAAATGGCCGTAGAGGAACAACAACACTATGCCAAGGACGCTGGGGCCACTGCTGAAGAAATTGCACAGATCACCACCCCAAAGCGCACCCTAGGTTTTGAGGCAGATGGCGTACTGGTAAAAAAATAGCTTGAAAAGGGAAATCATAGAGACCGCAGATGGCTCCAAGACCCTGCAGATCCCCGAATGGAACGAACAGTACCACAGTAAGCACGGAGCAGTTCAAGAGGCCTACCATGTTTTTATTGAACATGGGTTAAGGTCCTTTAAGGAACAACAGCTACAAATTCTGGAAATAGGTTTTGGTACCGGTCTTAATGCCCTCATCACCTTAATGGAAGGAAAAAAGCAAGGGCTCAACGTAACTTACAAAGGGGTAGAGGCTTATCCGGTTTCTTTGGATGAAGTACACCTGTTAAACTATCCGCTTATTTTGCGTGCCCAAGAGTACCGTTCCGTCTTTGACCAAATGCACCGCTCTGAATGGAACCAACATGTTCCGATCACCCCAGGGTTTACCTTATATAAGGATAGGGCAGATTTTAGGGAAATCGAAGATAAGAATATGTTTAACCTCATTTATTTTGATGCCTTTGGGGCCCGGGTGCAACCAGAACTTTGGTCAGTGGCCATGTTCCAAACAATGTATGACGCCCTTTTGCCCAATGGTGTTTTGGTCACCTATGCCGCCAAAGGTAGCGTGCGCAGGGCCATGCAGGAGGTGGGCTTAACAGTGGAGCGTTTGCCGGGCCCGCCTGGTAAAAGGGAAATGCTGCGCGCCACCAAGTAAGGGCGGCCCTTCCAGTACAAATAGCCATGGGACCAAACCATTTTCTTAATTGCTGTTAAAACTTAAACAACAGTGTTAAATCCAAATTAAACGAATGGGCAACTGGGGTTGATTGTCCTATCTTTAAATCATGAAGGTTTTAATAACAGGAGCAACAGGTTTGGTAGGCAACGAATTGGTGGAATTGTGCCATGAAAAGGGCCACGACGTCAATTATCTTACGACTAGCAAAAGCAAAATTGAAAATGAGCCCAGATACCAAGGCTTCTTTTGGAACCCTGAAGAAAATAAGATAGACCTTAATTGTTTTAAGGGGGTGGATTGGGTCATCAATCTGGCAGGTGCCAGTATTTCCAAACGGTGGACATCATCACAAAAAAAAGCTATTTTGAACAGCAGGGTGAATAGCCTGCGTATCTTGAAGCAAGGCTTGCACCAAGCAGAGCACAATATTTCGGCCTTTGTGTCGGCCTCCGCCATAGGAATTTATCCCAATTCACTGGAAAAGTTCTACGAGGAAGACGAGTCTAAGGTGGACGACAGTTTTCTGGGAGAGGTGACCTCATTATGGGAAAAGGAAGTGGACAAACTAGAGGGCATGGGCTTTCCTGTGGCCAAAGTAAGGATCGGTCTAGTGATGTCTCAAGACGGCGGCGCCCTGCCAGAAATGGCCAGACCCATTAATTATTATGTGGGGGCGGCATTTGGCCATGGGGAACAGTGGCAGTCCTGGATTCATATTCATGATTTGGCCCGCATGTTCCTTTTCATAGCCGAAAACCAATTGCCGGGTGTATACAATGGCGTAGGGCCCAACCCTGTCACCAACAACAAGTTGATAAAGGAAATTGCCAAAGTGCTCCAAAAACCATTGCTCTTGCCCAACATTCCCAAGTTCGCAATGAAGGCTATTTTGGGGGATATGTCCTACATCCTTTTCGCCAGCCAACGGGTCAGTAGTAAAAAAATAGAAGAGGAAGGTTTTTTGTTTGATCATGTGAATATCTGCGCTGCACTTCGCGACATTTATGACACTCAAGAGACTTCCGAAAGTACGCGCCCCGATTACCAAAAAGAATATACCTCACAGACCATGGACTGATTTCCCCACGTCGTTTTGTATCCGCCATGGCGGATTTTTTTCTTTTCTTTTGTGACATTTTGACATTTTAAAGGAATTGGCAGTACTTTTGCCACCTCAATTCCTAGGATAAAATATGCATTAGAATGAGCAAAAAAGAGAAAGAAGAAATCATGGATGAAGAGGCCCTTCATACCCAAGAGGCCTTGGAAAGTGAAAACGCTGAAGAGGGGCAGGAGGAAAATGAAACGCTTTCACCAGAAGAAGAATTAAAGGAAGAACTGGCCAAGGAAAAGGACAAGTTCGTTCGTCTTTTCGCGGAATTTGAGAATTATAAGCGCCGTACTTCAAAAGAGCGCATGGAGCTTTTCAAGACAGCGGGCCAAGAGGTCATTGTTTCCCTTTTGCCCGTATTGGATGATTTTGACAGGGCCATGAAGGAATTGGCCAAGGCCGGGGACAAGGAAATGTTTAAAGGGGTAGAGCTCATACATCTTAAAATGAAGGAGACCTTGCGCTCCAAAGGGTTGGAGGACGTGGCCGTCAATGAAGGGGATACCTTTGATGCCGAAGTGCATGATGCCATAACCCAGATACCCGCCCCCAACAAAAAAATGAAGGGCAAGATCATTGATGTTGTGGAAAAGGGCTTTAAACTAGGGGAGAAGATCATACGCCACCCTAAAGTGGTCGTGGGAAATTAACTGGCGCATAGCGGTTGGCGAATATGCAAGCACAGAGGAATACGGATAGGGGCCCCAACGGCGAGGGCCACAAATTTGAATAGATGAAAGAAGATTATTACGACATACTTGGTATTAGCAAAAATGCCTCGGCCGCTGAGATAAAAAAGGCGTACAGAAAAAAGGCATTGGAGTTTCATCCGGATAAAAATCCAGGGGATGGCAAGGCAGAGGAAATGTTCAAGAAAGCGGCCGAGGCCTATGAGGTGCTAAGTAATCCAGATAAAAAGGCCCGTTATGACCAATATGGGCACGCCGCCTTTGAGGGTGGCAATGGCTTTGGCGGTGGAGGCATGAACATGGATGATATCTTCAGCCAATTCGGCGATATCTTCGGTAGTGCCTTTGGTGGAGGTTTTAGTGGTTTTGGAGGCTTCAGTGGGGGTCAAAGACGGGTAAAGGGGAGCAATCTCCGCATCCGTGTGCGGTTGACCTTGGAAGAAGTGGCCAACGGTGTGGAAAAAAAGGTCAAGGTAAAGCGCAAAATACAGGCGGAAGGTGTAACCTATACTACCTGTACCACCTGTAATGGTAGGGGACAGGTCACCAAAATACAGAACACCATATTGGGGCGCATGCAAACGGCCGCCACCTGCAGTACCTGTGGGGGCAGTGGCCAAATTCTGGACCAAAAGCCGCATGACGCGGATGCCCAAGGACTTAAGGTTTCCGAGGAGACCGTTTCCATCAACATACCGGCAGGTGTTGAGGATGGCATGCAGCTGAAGGTGCCCAATAAGGGCAACGACGCCCCCGGTAATGGTATCCCTGGGGATTTACTGGTGGCCATTGAGACCGAAGAGCACCGCACACTTAAGCGGGAAGGGGACAATTTGCATTATGACCTTTATATAAGCCTTTCAGAAGCTGTGTTGGGAACTTCAAAGGAAATAGATGCCGTAGGCGGTAAAGTGCGTATAAAATTGGAGGCCGGTATCCAATCTGGAAAGATATTGAGGTTACGCGGCAAGGGCATCTCAAGTCTTAACGGCTATGGAAGCGGGGATTTGTTGGTACACGTAAACGTATGGACCCCAAAAGAGCTGAACAAGGAGCAAAAGTCCTTCTTTGAACGCTATTTGGACCATGAAAATTTTGAGCCCAAACCAGAGAAAACGGACAAATCTTTTTTTGAAAAAGTAAAAGATATGTTCTCTTAACCAGAAAAACTTTGGTTTTTAAATAAAAAACGTATATTTGGTTTAATATTGGGAAACCAATATTAATTTTCTTTTTCATAGCAATTTTTTTCCCATCCTTGATTCTTTAAGGGTGGGTTTTGCTTTTTAGGCCAAAATGGTCGTTCTGCCCGTAGTGCTATTCGTTAAACAAAATAATAGGGTCACATAATATCAAAGGGCTTTTAAAACAATTCAATATCTTTGGATAAATTGCTTACATGGATATAATTCTGTCCGCAGAGAAGGTTTCCAAGAGTTTCGGTGACCATACGGCATTGAAGAACGTAACGCTAGAGATCCCTAGGAACAGTATCTATGGTTTATTGGGCCCCAATGGTGCCGGCAAGACCACTTTGATACGAATCATCAACCAAATTACCTATCCAGACAAAGGCCAGGTTTTCCTGAACGGGGAACCCCTACAGGCAGAGCACATTAGGCATATTGGCTATTTACCCGAAGAACGTGGACTCTATAAAAGCATGAAAGTAGGGGAGCAGGCCCTCTATCTGGCCCAGTTAAAGGGCATGACCAAGGCAGATGCCAAGAAAAAACTGAAATATTGGTTTGAACGGTTGGAGATTGGAGATTGGTGGAACAAAAAGATCCAAGAACTGTCCAAAGGAATGGCCCAAAAGATCCAGTTCATTGTCACAGTACTTCACGAACCCAAACTCCTCATATTTGATGAGCCCTTCAGTGGTTTTGATCCCATTAATGCCAATATCATAAAAGATGAGATATTGAGGTTACGGGAAAATGGCACCACCATCATATTTTCAACCCATAGAATGGAATCCGTGGAAGAGCTGTGCGAGTATATTGCCCTAATACACAAATCTGAAAAGATTTTGGATGGTAAATTATCAGCCATAAAAAAGGCATACAAAAAGAATATTTTTGAGGTGGTTGTGGAATCTTCCGATCCCAAGGGCCTATTGGCCCACGCTACGGACAAGTTCCATATACTTTCCTCCAACATGGCCGATGATGGCCGTGAACTTGGCTTTTCCGTACAGTTGGGCAACGGTGACTCCAAAGAGCTGTTTCAGTTTCTGGGTACGCACGCCAATGTGCACAGTTTTGTGGAGACCATACCTTCTGCCAACGACATTTTCATTTCTGCCATAAACAGCAAAGGGCAACTACATGGATAAACTTTTCTTGATTATCAAAAGGGAATATTTGGCCAAGGTGAGAAACAAGTCTTTCGTGGTCATGACCTTCCTTAGCCCAATACTCATGGTGGGCATGATCGTACTCATAGCTTATTTGACCAAACTGAATGACAGTGAGAAACGGGTCATAGGCATTCTCAATGAAAGCGACTATTTTTCAAATGAGTTCGTGACTACGGAGAGTACGTCTTATGTAAATTTCAAGGACATAAGTTTGGAGGAGGCCAAGGATTCTACCATGCATTTGGGGTATTACGGTCTACTCTACCTGCCCAATGGGGAGAATTTGGAAGAAGTGGCCCAACGTGCTTTTTTTTACAGTGAGGAAGCCCCCAGTTCGTCAACCTTAGAACGGGTGGAAGGTTCTATAAAAAGTAGGCTGAGACAGGAACGACTAAGGCTTTTGGGTATTTCGGCCGCAGAATATGCGGAAATGGACAGTGATTATGAAATAAAAATATCCACCTATCAAGGTTTGCAGAACATGAAGGGCATCAATGAGCTGAAAGCGTTCATTGGGGGTGGCTTTGGCTATCTTATTATGATGTTCATCATTATTTACGGTGGTTTTGTTATGCGCAGTGTCATAGAGGAAAAAACAAGCAGGATCATTGAGGTAATCATTTCTTCCGTTAAGCCTTTTCAGTTAATGTTGGGCAAGATCATAGGCACTTCCTTGGCCGGAATCACCCAATTTGGTATTTGGATCGTATCGGGTACCTTGCTGCTCTTTGTGGCATTTTTCATATTCAATATAGACCCTGCCGTACTTTCCCAATCGGGAAGCAGTCCAATGGTGGCAGGTCCGGCCTCGGGCATGTCCGGTCTGGACCCGTCCTTGCAATTGTATGCTCAGGAAATATTGGATATCCCTTGGGGAATGCTCGTCAGTTTCTTTTTGGTCTATTTCATTTTGGGCTATCTCATTTACAGCTCCATATATGCGGCCATTGGGGCCGCTGTGGATAATGAAACGGATACCCAGCAATTCATATTTCCCATTATATTGCCCCTCATGCTGGCCATTTATGTGGGCTTCTTTTCGGTGTTCAGTAATCCACATGGTCCCATAGCCGTTGGGTTTTCACTCTTTCCCCTAACATCTCCCATAGTCATGCTCATGCGCTTGCCTGGCGGTATCGGAGAAGGCGGTGTGCCCATTTGGCAATTGGCGCTCTCCATTGTCATTTTAATAATTACCTTTATTGGTATTGTGTGGCTGGCGTCAAAAATATATAGGGTGGGCATCCTTATGTACGGCAAAAAACCCAGTTACAAAGAACTTTTCAAATGGCTTAAGTATTAATGTTCCTACAGGATAAGACAAATAAGATCAAGGAAATCATAGAAGATGATATCTGGGGCTCCATCAAGGATTTCTTGGATTGGGGCTTCCACTTTGGTACAGGTGAGAAGTCGGTTGATATCACGATTGGTCTTTTATTGCTGCTGACCATCTCCTTTTTGGTCACGGGCTTTCTTTTGAAATGGATCAGACGCTTCTTTACCCGCAAAATGGATGTAGAGGACAAGCTGAAGTTCATAAGTATCTTCAAATTCATAAAGTATGTTGTCTATGTCGTGGTCATCTTGTTCACCATGAGTGCCGCGGGCATTGATATCACCATTCTTATCACCGCCTCCGCCGCCCTTTTCGTTGGTCTGGGTCTTGCCCTGCAAGAGCTTTTCCAAGATATCATAGGTGGTATTTTCATTATTGTGGACAAGTCCTTGAGGGTGGGGGACATTGTGGAGGTCAATGGTAAGGTGGGCAAGGTATTTGAGATAAAGCTTCGCACCACCAGGGCCATTACAAGGGATGACAAGATCATCATCATACCCAACCATAAGTTCATCAGTGATATTATCTATAACTACACCCAAAACCACAGAACCACCAGGGAAACGGTAAAAGTGGGTGTGGCCTATGGGAGTGATGTGCAACTGGTGACCCGTATTTTGGAACAGGTGGCCAGTAGCCAGAAAGGGGTCTTGAAGAGTCCAAAACCTTTTGTGCTCTTTGAGGATTTCGGGGATTCTGCACTTCTTTTCTCCATTAACTTCTTTATAAGCGATAGTTTTACGGACCCACGAATAAAGAGCGAAATGCGCTACAAGATAGATGCCCAGTTCCGTGAGCATCAGGTCACCATACCATTTCCACAGAGAGATGTGCATATTTACAGGTAAAATGCGTTATGCATAACATGTACAGGTTTACAATACCTTGGCGGTCTCTTTTTAAATATGCCTTTATTGGGTTGATATATCTTGCCATGGCCCCAGTCCTTTATTCACAGACACCAGATGTTTTCAGGGCAGAGTACATGCTCATGCCCAAAAACAGTCTTGGTTTTGAGACCGTACGCTATAAATTGGCCTTAAATGTGCCCATTGCCGTTAGGGGGAAAAAGGATTACTTGGTCCTAGGTGGGGAATACAACCGCTTTGATTTTGAGCTACCCACCACTTTGGTGCCCAATACAACCGAGCTGGAAAATTTTCACGTGGCGGATATTAATCTTGCCTATGTCTACCAATGGAATGAAAAATGGCGGATAATTGGCGTCGTAACCCCAAGATGGTCCTCTAATTTTACGTCAGGTTCCCAACAAGAGGATTTAGTGGTCAACGCAACTGCAGGTGCCCTTAGTCAGAGAAAGGATTTGGATCGGCCCTTTACCCTGGTGTTGGGCTTGGCCTATAATGCCACCTCACCCGTAAGGGTGCCCTTGCCAGTGGTCTACTATGAAAAGAGATTCCACCCACATTGGGCCTATATCTTGGGCGTGCCCAAATCTGGTTTTAAGTATATTACCGCCAAGGGCCATTTTTTCCAGACAGAACTTTTCGTGGATGGTTATTATGTCAACGTGCAAAATGATATCTTGTTGGCGAACAACGTTTTGTCCACAGATGCATCCAGCGCCGCCCTATTATGGACCATAGGCTACCAATATAAGTTTACCAAAGCCGCCTCTGTCTATCTTATGGGCGGGCACACCGTTTTTCAGAATGCCGTTTTGAGGGATGCGGATAGAAATGATATTTTTACATTGAACAATGGCCCAGGTCTATATTTTAGGACCGGCTTTAGAATAGGAATTTAAATAGAAGATATGTCAAAGATTTTGGTGATAGAGGATGAAGCGGCCATTAGAAGGGTGCTGGTCAAAATACTTTCCGAGGAAAACGACGCCTATCAATTAGAAGAAGCTGAAGACGGAATAAAAGGATTGGAAGCCGTGAAGAACAATGAGTACGATTTGGTATTGTGCGATATAAAAATGCCCAAGATGGATGGGGTAGAGGTCTTGGAGGCGGCACGAAAAATTAAGCCCGAAGTGCCGTTCATCATGATATCAGGGCATGGCGATCTGGATACCGCCGTGAACACCATGCGCCTAGGGGCCTTTGATTACATCTCAAAGCCACCTGATCTAAATAGGCTGCTCACCACGGTACGCAACGCCCTTGACCGTAAGGAACTGGTAGTTGAGAACAAGATTCTCAAGAAGAAAGTGGGCAAGAATTACGAGATGGTAGGGGAAAGCCCGGAAATCAGTGTTATCAAGGACATGATAGAAAAGGTCGCCCCTACAGATGCACGGGTGCTTGTTACGGGTTCCAACGGAACCGGAAAGGAACTGGTTGCCCATTGGATCCATGAAAAAAGCTCCAGAAGCGGAGGCCCGTTCATAGAGGTGACCTGTGCTGCCATACCTTCTGAACTTATTGAAAGTGAACTTTTTGGCCATGTGAAAGGGGCATTTACCTCTGCCGTGAAGGACCGTGCAGGCAAGTTTGAGGCGGCCAATAAAGGAACCATTTTTTTAGATGAAGTGGGAGACATGAGCCTTTCCGCACAGGCCAAGGTCTTAAGGGCCCTCCAAGAGAGCAAGATATCCAGGGTGGGTACGGATAAGGACATAAAAGTGGACGTGCGGGTCATTGCGGCCACCAATAAGGACCTGAAGCATGAGATCAGTGAAGGTAATTTTAGGGAAGACCTTTATCACCGCTTGGCAGTGATCCTGATACAAGTGCCAGCGCTCAATGACCGTAGGGAGGACATTCCTTTATTGATTGACCATTTTTCGAAAAAAATAGCACAGGAACAGGGTACGGCGCAAAAGCAATTTTCAAAGAGTGCCGTTACCTTGTTGAAATCGTATGATTGGACAGGCAATATCAGGGAACTCCGAAACGTGGTGGAAAGGTTGACTATTTTAGGGGGCAACGCCATCTCTGAAGATGACGTTAAGCTTTTTGCAAGCAAGTAATGCTCCGGTCTTAGAAGGTTTTTTTATCGCAATCCCCCAATTGTCGCAATGCCTCTTGGGTGATTTCTTTGGTCCGGATATTATAGTATTTTTTTCCATCGGAGAGATTTTCCCTTAAAAGCTGTGCTTGGCAGTGGTCGTATACCCCTTGGGCAAATGCCTTTGCTTCTTCACAGCCTACGGTGTTCACCATTTTCGTAAGGGAATCCTCGTATTTTTCCAATGAAATATCAATTTTTTCCATTATGGTAAGTGGACCGGTGGATTTCAGCAAAGTATTTCGGTATTCGGCATCCACGGTGTTCATGGCCAATACATCACCCGCATAAATACTTTGGTGCGTGTGGTGTTCGGAAAGTGATTCCAATGCGCCAATAAGGTGTTGTAGAGAGCGCTCAAAAAGGATTTGGCTGGCACCCACGGATTCTGCCTTAATGGCATTCTTTAAATCACTGATGGCCTCAACAATGCCCTTATCCGCATACTCACAGCTACAAGAGGAAAGTTGCTTCTTGGATTTTTCAATGGCATTCAAAGCTTTATATCCGTAATACCTGGATTTGTTGATGTCGTTCACATCCAATGCTTTTTGGGTCTGCAGTTTGGCAAAGTCAATGTTGGAGCCAGCATGCTGGCATTCCAGATTGGTTGTAAAGGAGGAGAAGAGTAGCAGCGCCAAAAGGCCGGCCAAGGTGTAGGTCTTGTACATAACATTTAGGTTATTTGGTAAAAATTTGGGACTTTTACAACGATAAAGATAGGGGTTGGGCTTAGTTCGACTACTTTTATTCGTTACAGCGATGGTTTTTTGCGATTAATTGACCAACGGTCATAATTATCGGTGAGTGCCCGCCAATTTAAAGGAAGAGCCACCCTATGTTCAATAAAAAATGTATAGTTTCCTATGGAGTACATAAGACCTAACGAGTTCCGAGCCACCAAAGAAACCAAGATCTCCGAACTACCCACCCTTAATGATTTTGGGCGAGACAACAAACAACTGAAAAAGGATCTTAAGAAAACCAGAAAGGAACTAGGAGACTTCCAAGATGTACTTTATGCACATGACAAATACAGCGTCCTTATCTGTTTACAGGGGATGGATACCGCCGGTAAGGACAGTCTCGTACGGGAGGTATTCAAGGATTTCAATGTTAGGGGCGTTGAAGTATATAGCTTCAAGGTGCCCACGGATAAAGAGCTGGATCATAATTATCTTTGGCGCCACTATCTTGTTCTTCCTTCCAAAGGTAAGTTTGGGGTCTTTAATAGAACGCATTATGAGAATGTACTCGTTACCAGAGTGCATCCGGAATATATTTTGAATGAGCGTATCCCCGGTATTCATAAGGTAGAGGACATTGACCAACAATTTTGGGACACCCGGTTTGAACAGATCAATGATTTTGAAAGGCATTTGCACCAGAACGGTACCATCATTTTCAAATTTTTCCTCCACCTTTCCAAAGAGGAACAGCGCCAGCGGTTGCTGCGGAGATTGGCCTTAAAGGAAAAGCACTGGAAATTTTCCCCCGGAGACCTTAAAGAGCGCAAACTCTGGGATAATTACCAAGCGTGCTACCAAGAGGCCATTGTAAAGACAAGCAAAGACCATGCTCCGTGGTTCGTGATACCTGCAGATAACAAAAAAGCGGCCCGGGTCATTGTGGCCAGTATCCTGTTACAATCGTTAAAAAAATACAAAGATATACGTGAACCCTCATTGAATGCTGATATATTGGCTAATTTAGACCATTATGAAAAAGAACTACAAGCTGAGAAAGGGCTATAGCGCCCTACTTCTTTTAGGTATCATGACCATCATGGCGTCCGCACAGGAGACTGACCAAACACGTATAAAAGCACTTTTTGATACCGCTCTTACCCAAGGCAAGGCTTATGATTGGCTCAATTCCCTTGCCAACCAGATCGGGGGCCGGTTGTCCGGTTCCATACAGGCCGAACAAGCCGTGGACTATACTAGGGATCAATTGGATTCTTTGGGATTGGACAAGGTCTGGCTGCAGCCCGTACTAGTGCCCAAATGGGTACGCGGTACTCCGGAATTTGCGTATTATGAGACGACCCCGGGCATTACCACCAACGTTCCCATTACGGCATTGGGCGGCTCCGTAGCCACCCCGCCAAAGGGTATAAAGGCCAACGTGGTGGAAGTACAAGGCATAGAAGAGCTGCAAAAATTGGGAAGCGCCAACATTTCCGGTAAAATCGTCTTCTTCAACAGGCCCATGGATGCCACGCTGATCAATACGTTCACGGCGTACTCCGGCTGTGTGGACCAACGTTATTCCGGCGCAGCGGAAGCTGCCAAATATGGGGCCGTTGGGGTCATTGTACGATCCATTAACCTTCGCTTGGATGATTTTCCACACACAGGATCTATGGACTATGGGGATATACCGGTAGCCGAACGCATACCCGCTGCCGCTCTCAGTACCAACGCAGCCGAACTGTTGAGTACTTCCTTACAACTGAATCCTGATATTAAATTCTTTTTCAAACAGAATTGCAAGCAGTTTGATGATGTTACCTCCCATAACGTCATTGGAGAGATCAAAGGAAGTGAGTTCCCCAATGAGGTCATCGTGGTTGGGGGGCATTTGGATTCTTGGGACTTGGGGGATGGCTCCCATGATGATGGCGCCGGCTGTGTACAGAGCATGGAGGTGCTGCAACTCTTTAAGAAAATAGGGTACAGGCCCAAAAGGACCATACGGGTGGTGTTGTTCATGAATGAGGAAAATGGCCTCCGCGGCGGTACGGAATACGCCCGTTGGGCATCAACCACCAAGGAGAAGCACATTTTTGCCCTTGAGAGCGATGCCGGTGGGTTTACGCCCCGTGGGTTTTCATTTGATTGTTCCCCTGAGGATTTTGAGCAGGTACAACAATGGAAAACTTTGTTTGAGCCCTATTTGGTCCATCTTTTTGAACAGGGGGGAAGTGGGGCAGATATAAATCCTTTGAAGACAGAAGGGCTTGTATTGGCTGGTCTTAGACCGGATTCCCAGCGCTATTTTGATCACCACCATGCAGAGAACGATACGTTTGAACATGTGAACAAAAGGGAACTGGAGCTGGGTGCGGCCGCCATGGCCAGTCTGGTATACCTTTATGATACCTACGGCAACGCAAAGTCAAAGTAATGCGGGCCAGCCTTCTTATAGATCAACCGTGGGTGTTTGGCCTTAAAGGGCTATTTTAACTACCTTTGCCGCTCACTTAAAAAACGTAAGCATGCAAGACGGAATTTATGCCAAATTCAACACCAATAAAGGTGAAATCCTGGTGAAACTCACCCATGAAAAAACACCCGGTACAGTAGGTAACTTTGTGGCTTTGGCCGAAGGGAAAAAAGAAAACAAGGCACGTTCCGCTGGGGAACCTTATTATGACGGGCTAAGCTTTCATAGGGTAATTCCTGATTTCATGATTCAAGGAGGCTGTCCCTTGGGTACGGGAACCGGTGATGCAGGGTATAAGTTTGATGACGAATTTCACACAGAGCTCAAGCATGATGCGCCAGGAGTGCTTTCCATGGCCAATGCAGGTCCAGGCACCAATGGAAGTCAATTTTTCATAACTCATGTACCCACCCCTTGGTTAGATGGTAAGCACACTGTTTTTGGCCATGTAAAAGAAGGTCAGGATATAGTGGATGCCATTGCGCAGGGAGATACCATTGAGTCCCTTGAGATTTTACGGGTAGGGGATACGGCCCAAAAATGGGACGCCCTTAAAGCCTTCATGGATTTTACCGCTGCCAAGCAAGAACGCGTGGCCGCCGAAAGGGCCAAACAACAAGAGGCCTTGGATGCCGTGGCCAAGGATTTTGAAACAACCCCAACGGGACTCCGATATAAAATTACTGAAAAGGGCAATGGCCCCAAGGCAGAAAAGGGACAAACCGTCTCCGTACATTATGAGGGCTCTTTGCTTAACGGACAGGTCTTCGACTCCTCCTATAATAGAAATCAACCCATAGATTTCAAATTGGGTGAAGGCCAGGTAATTCCAGGCTGGGATGAAGGTATTGGGCTTCTAAGCGTTGGCGATACCGCTAAATTGGTCATTCCGTCAGATTTGGCCTATGGAGCGGCCGGTGCCGGAGGTGGTGTTATTCCACCCAATGCAACGCTGATCTTTAAGGTAGCGTTGGTGGCCGTAAAGTAGGGGTACTATGATATCAAAATAGGAGCCTGGGCATCTTTTGCCCGGGCTTTTTCATTGGGCCTTGGCCCTACTAAAACCCAACGACCATAAATTCATTACATTTAGGATAACGATTGAGATGAAAAAGTATACCCTATCAAAAGATTTTGGAGTCGCTTTACTTAGAATGACCAATAGAGGAACTTTCCTACTTTGATGTGCCTTTTTTTGATCGGAACAGACTTACCATGAGCATCGTTAGATTTACCAAAAGTAACACGAATAGAACGCCAAGAAATGTGTGCATAGGTTGTTGTAGTTTACTGGGGGAGTGTTTTGTTTAACAAAAAGATGCTTTTAGTGGTAAAAGGTTGCTTTTTAATTCAACAAAAAAAACAAAAAAGGCATATATCTCAATACACCCCAATGCGTATAAACGAAAAAGCCCGGACCATGGGTCCGGGCTTTATATAAAAAAGTTGTATTACCTAGTCAATTACTTTCACATTAACGGCGTTCAATCCTTTTTTACCTTGTTGTAGTTCAAATTCTACAACATCGCCTTCACGAACTTCATCGATTAAGCCAGAAATGTGTACAAAATGATCTGTGTTTGAACCATCTTCAGTAATGAAGCCATATCCCTTGGAATCATTGAAGAATTTAACTGTTCCTTTACTCATAATAATAAAATTAAATATTGATTAAAGCGCGAAGATAATGCATAAATATTTAATCTAGAGTATTTTAGTGTATTATCTTAACGTTAACATCTTCTTATTTTATTGAATAGTGCGGTAGGCCGCTTAAGAGGTGGGGTCAGGGGTCATGCGCAAATAGGGCTTAACCTCGGTCACTCCCTTTTTGAACATCGTTTTGGCATCCTCTGTAGAGATGGCCGGGCTGACCACCACATCCTCACCGTTTTTCCAATTGGCCGGTGTGGCCACCTTGTGGTAGGCAGTGAGCTGTAAGGAGTCTATGACCCGCAAGAGTTCGTAAAAGTTGCGCCCTGTGGATGCAGGGTAGGTGAGTATCAGCTTTACCGTTTTGTCCGGTGCAATGATAAAGACGGAACGTACGGTCAGGTTATTGTCCGCCCTTGGGTGTATCATATCATAGAGGTCTGCCACTTTTTTGTCCTCATCAGCTATGATGGGAAAGTTCACGGTGGTATCCTGAACTTCATCAATATCTTTTATCCATTCCTTGTGCGATGCCGCCCCATCTACGGATAGGGCCAACATTTTTACGTTGCGCTTGTCAAATTCCGATTTAAACTTGGCGGCCGTTCCCAATTCCGTGGTACATACCGGGGTGAAATCTGCCGGATGGGAGAAAAGTATCCCCCAAGAATCCCCCAAATGGTCATATAAATTAATGGTGCCCATAGAGCTATCTGCCGTAAAGTCTGGCGCGGTGTCGCCTAATCTTAGTGTTGCCATGTGTATTTCGTTTTTTATTCTATTTACCCTACAAAGTTAATAGATTATGAGCACAGACCTTTTTTTGAAGGTTAAAAGTGTATTAAACTTTGCTACATTTACGATATGGAAGACATGGAAAAACTACGTTACCCCATAGGAAGATTCAGTGCACCCAAAACCATTACAGAGGCCCACATATCCTCATGGCTACAATCTTTGGAGACCTTGCCCGAACGTTTGCGCCAATTGGTAGGGTCCCTCAGTGAGGACCAGTTGGAGACGCCCTACCGGCCCGGCGGCTGGACGGTAAGGCAAACAATTCATCACTTAGCGGACAGTCACCACAACAGCTATATCCGTTTTAAGTGGGGCATGACGGAAGAAAATCCGGTGATAAAACCGTATGATGAAAAGGCATGGGCTGAGCTTCATGATGCAAAATGTGGCCCAGTAGGACCATCTTTGGACCATTTGGCCGCCGTGCACGCCAAGTTGGTCTACTTTTTACGAGGATTGGAAGAAAAACAATTGAACCGAACCTTTACCCATCCTGATAGTGATACGATCACCACCTTAAAGGAGAATATCGGTCGATATGCTTGGCACGGCAACCATCATTTGGCCCACTTGGAACATTTAGGGCTTCGCTCTGGCTGTTAAGGGTATTGTCTTCTCCATGATATACATTCCTTTTTCATTGGGCAGCACATGGGGAAGTGTAATTTCTGTCTCCCCAACAACTTGATATCCATTTTTTTTATAAAAGAGAAACGGTTTTCCTTTTTTCATGGCATAAAGAACAATGGCGCTTGCCTTATGTTTGATGGCCAGCCGCTCAATGAACATGAGCGCAGTACTTCCCAAGTGTTGGCCCGTAAATTCTTTTAAGATATACATCTTGTCCAATAGGAGCGTCTTCCTGTCCTGATGGCTCTCCGAACAATCATCTTGTAACGAGACATTCAAGATGCCCGCCGGTCGATTTTCGAAAAGGATAATATGGGGAAATGCACTGGGGTGATCTACCAAAGCTCTGACCACCTTTTCGGAGAGATAGGTCTTGAAAAAAGAGCTAGGGTCCTTTCCTTCCCAAAGGTGCAGGTAATGTGCCGCATATGATGCTTTTCCCAAGGCCATATAATCCGCCACACGATCATGATCTACAGCAACAAAAGAAATGGTATCCATGCCTTTTTACTGTTTCCATTGATTGATACTGCCCAAACTTGGCTGCTGTTCCACCTCAATGCAGTTGCCCGGCAAAAGCGCATTCAAAGCCTTCCACAAAGAGTTGCTGGTTTGGGGAAGGGCCTTGCCAAGCTGGTAGTTGATCCGTTGTTCTCCGTGCACCAATTTCAATGGCTCATTATAAAAAAAGAGTGGATGGTTCCATATAGCGTCAAGGGCCTTAGCCACATCTTTAGTGGTGTTTTTTGGATAGGGAACCGTATTTCCTTTTTCTAGTACCATATCCTTTAAGGGGTAAGGTTCGTTTTTGGGTTTGCTTCTGGATCATTGCTCTAATGGGAAATGCACCTCATACCTCGTTTTTATACAAAGGTAAGGTTTCGGTAAAAAACCAATACCTAATTTTTATATTGGTCTCTATCACTTTTTTACAAGGGTTGCTTTTAGGCCCATCAGGGCTAAGGGAAAGCCTTCATCCGTTCAATAGTTTGTTGCATTTGGCCTAAATACCTTATCTTAGAAACTTTCTTTTCAAGTATTATCGCAGTAATTTTTTGACAGAGAGCATACTAGATAACGTAAAGATAAATTTTGACCAAGGTACCCTTTGGACCATGAACTTGGCCTTGGCCCTGGTCATGTTTGGAGTTGCCCTGGATATCCCGATTAAGGATTTCAAGGCCCTTTGGAAAAATCCAAAAGCGGTCTTGGTTGGGGTTTTAAGTCAGTTTTTATTGTTGCCCGCCGTCACCTTTTTTTTGGTACTGCTCTTGGCACCATATCCCAGTATAGCCTTGGGCATGTTCATGGTGGCCGCTTGTCCTGGAGGCAATATATCTAACTTCATTTCACATCTTGCCGGAGGAAATACAGCATTATCAGTTTGCCTAACGGCCATCGCCACGGTGCTTGCCATTGTAATGACACCTCTCAACCTACAGTTTTGGGGGGGTATGTATGAACCCTCTGCCTTGCTGTTACGACAGGTGTCCATCTCTCCTTGGCAGATGGTCAAGCTCGTGGCACTCTTATTGGGCCTACCGCTGTTCTTGGGAATGTGGCTGAACCATGCCAAGCCTCAATGGGCAAAAATCTTGGCGAAAATGTTCAAAGTGGTATCCTTGTTCTTTTTTGTGGGTTTGGTATTTTTGGCCCTTTATAAAAACAGACTTATTTTCATGGATTACATTTTTTATGTTTTTTGGATTGTTCTATTGCACAACCTCTTGGCCTTTACAACGGGGTTCTCAATATCCAAAATAATGGGTCTGGATGCCAAAAGCACACGTTCCATCACCATAGAGACGGGAATACAGAATTCTGGCTTGGGATTATTGCTCATTTTTACATTTTTTGATGGAATGGGTGGCATGGCATTATTGGCCGCCTTTTGGGGAATTTGGCACATCGTTTCCGGGTTGGTGTTAGGTGGTCTATGGGGCATCAAACCCTTTAAAACCAAAAAATTGGCTTGATAGGCATGTGGTACAAGGCGTTGAAAGGATTCATCAAAGCAGGTATTTACGCTTATCACAGGACAGTGGAAGTGCATGGGCTGGAACATGTACCCACTACAAAACCGGTACTTTTCCTGCCCAACCATCAAAGTGCGCTCTTGGATGTTCTTCTGGTGGCCATAGACTGCCGTAGGAAACCCTACTTCCTTACCCGATCGGACGTATTTGGAAAACCGATTCTCAACGCTTTCTTCAATTTTTTACGGATGGTTCCTATTTACAGAATAAGGGATGGTAGGGACAGCCTGCATAAAAATGACGCCATATTTGATACCTGTGCGGCGTTGCTGAACCGTGGCGAGGCCATCGTTATGTTCCCTGAGGCCAATCACAATATAAAAAGGCGGGTGCGGCCGCTCAGTAAGGGTTTCACCAGAGTGCTTTTTAGGGCGTTGGAAGAGAATCCGAAATTGGATATTCAATTGGTGCCCGTAGGCTTGAATTATAAGCACGCCGAGATTTTTCCGGATGCGGTGGCCCTCTACTACGGTAGGCCCATATCCGTTTTAGCTCTTTATGATAAAGATGATCTTCAAAAATCCGTAGGGCAGATAAAAAAAACGGTGTCCCAGCGTTTAAAGGAACTTACCACGCATATTGCGCCAGACCATGAATATGGGGCCATTAATGCGTACCTCTTGCAACAAGGGGCCGATTTCTTGAATCCCCGGGCAACCAATGCCCTGGTGAACGAATGGCGGAAAACGGGCACGGGCCCTATAGCGGTGAAGCCAGAAAAAGCGAAAAGGCATTTTCTTTATCCCCTTTTCCATGTGTTGAACCTACCTGTGATCCTGCTTTGGAAATTGGTCATAAAACCTAGGGTCTGGGAACCTGAATTTACGGGAACCTTAAGGTTTGCTACCGCCATGGGTGGTTTTTTGCTCTATTTTGGTCTCATCATAGCGGTGCTTACATGGGGGTTGGGGCTGTTTTGGGCTCTTGCCGTGGTTTCTGGCTTGTTTTTATTTAATTGGATGTTCGTGAAATCGGGCGCCGTGGATCCGCGGAACAAAAAATAATGGACTTCTTTTTACCCTTCTAATTCGTTAGGGCTCCATGATATTCCGTGGAATGATGTATTTTGTGTGGGCCTAATCCACCCGCTGCTATGAAAAAATTCCCAAACGCATTTGTGATCATCATTGGGGTTCTACTCTTTGCTTGGTTGCTCACCTATATGGTTCCAAAGGGTTCTTTTCTAAGGATAACGGACGCAGAAACGGGAACTACCACGGTGGTAAAGAATTCTTATCACGTTTTGGATGGAACCTCCTTATCCCTCTTTGATCTGCTCTTGGCCGTGCCAAAAGGCATGGCAAGCAGTGCAGATGTCATAGTGCTCATTCTTTTATTGGGTGGTTGTTTCTATGTTATTGAGAAGACAGGGGCCATGGCCCAAGGCCTTCATAAATTGACCACCTTACTTGAGGGAAGGGAGCGCGTGGGTCTATTGGTGGTCGCCACGCTATTTACGGCAGCAGGGGCCAGTATAGGTATGCAGGAGGAGGTCATAGCCCTGATGCCCGTGTTATTGCTTTTTGGCAAGGGCCTTGGTTATAATGCTTTCACAATGTTGTACGCCAGCTATGGGTCTACGGTTATTGGCAGTTCATTTGGACCATCCAATCCATTTGCCGTTTTGTTGGCCCAAAAGGAAGCCGGCCTGCCCTTATTGTCCGGTAGCGGCCTTCGCTTTGGGGCCTTGTTGTTGGCATTTGCCGTATGGGCGATTTATCTGTGGTACTACGCCAAAAGAACGAAATTACCAAAAATGGTAATGGCGGAGTCAAATACGGTCCTAACATTTCGGAGCAAGATGATTTTAATCCTATTGGCCGCCACTTTTAGTATTGTGGTCTATGGCCTACTGTTTTGGGAATGGGGCTTTCATGAAATTACGGCGCTATTCTTTGGATTGGGACTCGTAGCAGGTATCGTTGGCAATCTGGGCATGGAAGAGACTAGTGAGGCTTATATTGCCGGTTTTAAGGAGATGATATTCGCAGCAATGATCATTGGTCTGGCCGACAGTATTTCCGTCATTTTAGAAGAGGGAAAAATCATGGATACCCTCGTATATGCCCTCTTTGCGCCGCTTCAATACCTTCCGGCCTCCTTATCTGGCGTGCTTATGATGTTGGCCCATGCCGTTCTCCATTTTCCCATACCCAGTTATACCGGGCAGGCCGTTATGACCATGCCCATTCTGGTGCCCCTTTCCGATCTAATTGGGCTTTCTAGGCAGACCTGTGTGCTGGCCTTCCAATATGGGGCCGTACTGGCCGATCTCTTTGTGCCCACCAACGGCGCACTTATGGCCGTTCTGGCCATTAGCGGCATTCCCTTTAACCAATGGATCAGGTTTATCGCCCGGCCTACGGTATTGATCATGGCCTTAGCTGCCATGACCCTTGTGTATGCGGTGATGGTAGGCTATGCGTAGGACTTTATCACGTACGGCCTTGGTCACAGGGTTACATGGAATCTCCGAAGAAAATAGCGTTCATAAGGAGTTTGTTGGTGCCGTACCAAAATGCCCTGAAATTGGTGTTGTCCGTAAAGGCCATCACTTTGCCCTTGCCCAAACGTTGTACTTGAAAAGGGACGGAATTTTTGAGCAGCTCCAGATTTTCCTCGGAGATGTAACCGCTCAATAGCGGATTATCCGTATACACTATGGGGTTGTTATAACTGTCTTTATTGGGCGTAATGTATACATTGGTATTTCTGAACAAAGCCACGCGGTTATTTTTATATCCGAAGTTTATGGGATGTGATAGGTCTAAGTTGGCCTCGAAAATGGCACCCCCTGTGACTTGGGCACCATTGAAATCACCCTTTTCCCCAAAACTGATGTTTTTGGCCACCAAGGTATCCTTTTTAAACCCAAGGTTCATGAACTCCTGCTTGTTGAACCATTCGGCCGCATTTCTGTAGCCGATCAGGGTGCCCCCATTTTTCACCCATGTTTTTAATTTATCGGTGGTTCTTGCGTTTATGGCACTTCCATAGAAACTGGGCAAAATGATGTCCGTGTAGGCATCCAAAGAGATGTCCTCCAAGTAGTTCAAATCCAATTTGGTGAGCTTCATGTCATAACGGGTATCAAACAAATGCCAAATTTCACCGGCATCATAAGACCGTACGCCCTCACCCACAATAATGGCCACTTTCTGTTTCTTCACAGGGTCGAAGTCATTACTGCCCAGGTCAATGCCACGCGTGAGGCCCGTACCCACAGCGGTCATTTCAATATGGCTCTCTTTGGCCGTTGCTTGTAGGAAGTCATACAATGCCTTGGCATCCATCTCTTGGTTCTGAACCGGAATCATGATGGTGCCATAGTCGTAAGTCTTCCCCTCAAGCGTAAAGGGTGATTTTGCCACTTTGGCCCTAATGCCCTTTTGGGTAATGGCATTAAGGGCTTTTGGAGTATAGTACTCGTTCCATTCAAACAAATAGGCATAATTGCTCTGTTGACCAACCCCTCCGCCCAAAGGGGCGAGTTCGTTGATGGCATCACCTGCCATATCCAATGAACCTACTTCACTATAATCCACATTGAACGCCAAGGGAAAGGTCCAAGCGGAAATATCATAGAAAAGGCTGTCTGTGAAGGTGGTGCGTTTCTCAAACATGGCTTTTATGAGCCTTGGGTTTTTTTGGTTCATGGGCACCACGTAGCTATGTTCCTTTGCATATGGTGTTCCGTTGAGGGTAACGTCATTTTCCAAAGCATGGAACTTGATGTTGTGCCGTTGCAGTATTTCAGCCAGATGCCATGCTTTTGCACCATCTTTACTATCCCCAAAAACAATGCCCTTAGTCCGTTCTTTGGAGGCCTCCGTACGCAGGTCCTGATAGTACTTTTTTTGGTACGAAAGAATTTTTTCGCGCATCTTGTTTGCCGCTTCTATAGTGGAGAGGGCCGTGGTAAATTGGTTGCGAATGGTGAATGGGAAGGTCAAAAGGCCATTTTCACTTTCCTGCACGTGCCCCCGGGAACTTGCCTGTTCAAACAAGATGCCAATGCTGCCGTTTACGTCTGGGAAGGTAGAGCCCTTACCGTAGTAATAATCGTCATACCCTTCTTCAGAATAGTACAGGGAACCTATTTTGTCCAGCGCCTTGGCATGATAGGTGGCAATCTCCTCCGTAAGTTCTTGGTTTACCTTTGGGGTCAACGGGTGTACACGGGTGGGCTCGCCCGGTTGAAAGAAAAAGGTGGAATTAGTGCCCATTTCATGGTGATCCGTTAGTATGTTGGGCATCCAATCATGAAAGGTTTGGATCCTTGCCCTGCTTTCAGGGAGTTGTACCGGAAGCCAGTCCCTGTTCATGTCAAACCAATAATGATTGGTTCTGCCGCCCGGCCAAACTTCATGGTACTCACGATCGTTATTATCTGAAACCAGATGCATGCTCCTGTTGGTATTTGCCCAGTAGGCAAAGCGCTGAAGGCCATCTGGGTTAAAGGAGGGATCCATAAGAATGACCATATTCTCCAAAAGTGCTTCAATTTCCGGTCCTTGGGCAGCGGCCAAGTAATAAGCGTAGGCCAAACCTGCATTGGCACCGCTGGGTTCGTTGCCGTGAATGGAAAAGCCCTGGTAAACCACAATGGGCATCTTGGAAACGGATACGTCCCCACTTTCCGTCAGGGTGAGGTGGGTCCTGCGGATGTCCTCCAAATTGGTATGGTTTTGGGGCGTGGTGACGGTCAATAGCAATAGGGGCCGTCCTTCAAACGTGGTGCCCCTATTTTCAATGGTCATGCGGTCACTGGCCTCTGCCAGGGCATACATATACGTGACCAATTTGTCATGGGTAACGTGCCACTCGCCCACTTCATGGCCAATGACCTCTTTGGGCGTGGGTATGGCAGGGTCATATGTAAGGTCTTGGGGCAAATAGTAATCGAGGTCTACGGGAGCCTGTGCCTTTAACAGCAAGGAAAACAATAAGATAAAAGGAAGTACTGCTTTTTTCATAAGTGCGGTCTGAGTTAGTTGGATGATAAAAATAAAAACGGCCCTTTGAACACAAAGGGCCGTTAAGATAACTTTAGTATTTTTTTATTAAATATCGTCAAATTCAACATCCGTGAAACTGCCGCTGGCAGGTTCCTCCATGGCCCCATTTTCCTCATCTTCTTTCTTGAAGTCTTTTTTGTGCCTTTCTGATATGACTTCAGCGCCTTTTTCGCTGATGATGAACTCCATCATTTCCTCAACATTTTCCTTAAAGGCGTCAAAATCCTCTTTGTAAAGGTAGATTTTGTGCTTTTTATAATGGAAGGATCCGTCATCATGGGTGAATTTTTTACTTTCCGTTATGGTGAGATAGTAATCCCCGGCCTTGGTGCTCCTTACATCAAAAAAGTAGGTTCTTCTGCCCGCCCGTAACACTTTGGAGTGAATTTCCTCCTGATCCATGATTTCTCTATCGCTCATTGCCTATTCGTTGTTATGTCTGATAATTCTATCAAAAATGAAAAAAAAAACGGTATTCGACAACATTTTTCAGTTTTCTTTTTCCGCTAGTTGATTCTTGTAAAGCTCTTTATAGTAGCCATTTTGGGAATTCAACTCCTCGTGGGTGCCCTCTTGCAAGAGTTGTCCGTTCTCAAGCACCAAAATTTTATCGGCGTTTTTGGCAGAGGATACCCTGTGGCTAACAATTAGCGTTGTCCTATGGCTGGAAGCTCTCTTCAGGTTGTTCAGGATTTCCTCTTCCGTCTCCGTATCCACCGCAGAAAGGCAATCATCGAACAAATAGATGGGAGCATCCTTCAATAGGGCCCTTGCAATGGATACCCGCTGTTTTTGGCCTCCGCTGAGCGTTATGCCCCGCTCCCCAAGTACGGTATCGTACCCTTTTCCAAAGCCCATGATATTGTCGTGGACCACCGCATTTTTGGCGGCCTCAACTACCTGTTCTTCTGTGGCGTTGTACTTGCCGAATTTAATATTGTTTTTTATGCTGTCCGAAAATAGGAAGGCATCTTGGGGCACGGCTCCAATGGCCGCCCTAAGTGCGGTAAGGCTTATTTGCTGGAGGGGTCTTCCATCTAAGGTGATTTCACCCTCGGTAGGGTCGTACAAACGGGCCACCAAATCTAAAATGGTAGATTTACCAGATCCTGTCTTACCCAGAATGGCCACGGTATCTCCAGCATCAATGGTAAAGGAGAGCTTGTGCAATGCCTCTATCTCCGTATCCGGATATACGAAACTTACATTTTTGAATTCTATTTTGCCCTGTATGTCCAACGGAGTGGCCACCTCTTCCTTAAGTTCTGGTTGCTCCTTGAGAAACTCATTGATACGCTCTTGGCTGGCCTCGGCCCGCTGCACAATGGACGTGAGCCAGCCCACAATGGCCACAGGCCAAGTCAGCATATTCACATATAGGATGAATTCTGCAATGAGCCCCACCCCAATCTCGCCATTAATATATTGTTTCCCCCCAATATAGATGACCAAGATATTGCTCACTCCGATCAGGAGGATCATCAGCGGAAAGAACCAAGCATTCACCTTGGCCAAGCTCATGCTCTTATCCCTGCCATCATTGGCCAAAACGGTGAGCTCTTCATTGGTCTGTGGCTCCAAAGTGTAGGCCTTAATAACGGAGACCCCTGAAAAGACCTCCTGCGTAAAGGTGGACAAGGTGGATAAATATTGCTGTACAATGGTGCTGCGCTTGTGAATGATTTTGCTGATCTGGTAGATCAGAACGGAAAGTACGGGTAGCGGCAATAAGGTGTAGGCCGCCAAGGTAGGGGCCTTGATGAACATCAGGGGAATGAGGCAGGTGAAAAGGGTAAAGGTCTGAATGCCGTACATGATGGCCGGCCCAGCGTACATGCGCACTTGGTTCACATCTTCACTAATGCGGTTCATGAGATCTCCTGTCCTGTTTTTTTTATAAAAGGAAAGATTTAAAATCTGGTAGTGGTCAAACACCTCATTTTTTAAGTCGTACTCTATGTATCTGGAAACGTTGATGATGGTCTGTCTCATCAAAAAGGTAAAAAAACCGGAGAGCAGGGCCGCGCCCACTATGATCAGGATGTATTGCGTGATCAAGGACTGGGCTTCGGATTTTAATATCTCATTGTCCAAAAAACGCTCTACCGTGGAAATGGTCTTGTTCACATAAGAAGGCATGACCAATTGAAAAAGACGGGCAATGATGGTGATGACGATGCCCAACAACAATTTACCCCAATATTTTTTGAAGTATTTGTTGAGGTGTTTCAGTTCCTTCATGAATGGTTTTGAAAAGGTGTCGTTTTGTTAAATGCGATTTCAAAGATAGGTTTTTGATGGGCAAACGAATGTTATAAAATATAAAAGATAAAATGGGTTTGCCATTGTGGCCCTTAGTAGAGATGTGTACTTTTGTGCCCAATTAAAGAAAATCCAAAAACTAAAGTTCTTCAAAATGCTTACAAGACGGCACATTAGGGTGAAGGTGATGCAGTGTATCTATGCCCTGATCCAATCCAAGGACGATTCTTTGGAGAAGCAGCAGAAATTTCTCAAAGTAAGTATTGATAATACCTATACTCTTTATCTTTTATGGTTGAGCCTTTTCGTGGAGATAGCGCAAAAAGCCGAAGAGCAGGTACAGTTGGGCTCTAAAAAGTACATTGACCAATCCCCGCAAGAAACCCGCTTTAAGGAGCGCTTCTCCAAAAATAGGTTCCTAGTGCAATTAAGGTCGAACCATTTGCTGAAGGAGACCTTGGAAGGCAAAAAGTTGAACAATTGGTACCTGAACGATGAATATGTCAAATTGATCTACAAGGAGATTATAGAGAGCGCCACCTATGCGCAATACCTCTCCCAGGAGCAGGATTCCTACGAATCCGATAAAGCTTTTATTCTGGAGCTCTTTAAAAATGTCATGGCCCCCAATGATAAGATATATGAGTATTTTGAGGACGATAAGCTCACTTGGGTGGATGATATCCCCATTGTGAATACCTTCCTATTGAAACATTTGAAAAAGGCCAAGGCGGATCAAGATGAAAACTTCTTCCTTCCCAAATTGTTAAAGGACAGCGAAGATATGGAATATGCCAATCGCTTATTGACCAAGACCTTATTGCTTAATGAGGATCTGGAAAAGGAAATAGAGGGCAAAACGCCCAATTGGGACAAGGACCGTATTGCAGATGTTGACGCCATTCTGTTAAAAATGGCCATTTGTGAACTGCTGCACTTTCCCTCCATACCAGAGCGGGTCACCATCAATGAATATTTGGAGATATCAAAGGAATATTCCACCCCCAAAAGCAGTATTTTCATCAATGGTATCTTGGATAAATTGACCAAAGAGTACAAACAATCTGGCAAGCTCAATAAAATGGGTAGGGGCCTGTTGTAATTTTTTTTCTAATTTTACGTTCAAAATAAAAAATACAAACATGAGAAAAGTAGTTTTAGCCGTTAGTTTGGCATCCGTTTTTGCCTTTACCTCTTGCAAGGAAAAGGCCTCCAGTAAAATACAGACCGCCAATGTAGCCCAGGCAGCGGAACGTGATGAGGCCGCAAAAGCCGTTCCTGTCATGACCTTTGAGAAGGCAGAACATGATTTTGGCACTATTGAGCAAGGTACCCCACAAGAGACCGCGTTCAAATTCACCAATACCGGAAATGCGCCCTTGATCATCACGGACGCCAAGAGCAGCTGTGGCTGTACGGTTCCAAATCCACCTAAAGATCCCATAGCACCAGGGGAGAGCAGTGAGCTATTGGTAAAGTTCAACGGATCTGGTCAGAACCAAGTGACCAAGACCATTACGGTTACGGCCAACACTGCCAAGGGATCGGAAGTGCTCAGAATAAAGGCATTTGTGAATCCTAAAGGTGCAGCCCCGTTGGGTCCAGTTAAGTAATCTAAACCTTTAAGAGAACCAAATAATGGGTGATATAGGACAGTTTCTTCCAATGATCTTGATTTTTGTGGTGGCGTATTTTTTCATGATACGTCCGCAAATGAAAAGACAAAAGGATGAAAAGAAGTTTGCTGCCGAACTTAAAAAGGGCGATCGGGTAATTACAAAAAGTGGTCTGCATGGTAAGATCGTGGAATTAAGTGAAAAGGACTTCTCTTGCGTGTTGGAAACCATGGCAGGTAAGTTGAGGTTTGATCGTTCCGCCATTTCCATGGAAATGAGTAAAAAGCTGGCCGCACCCGAAAAGAAATAACGCTATTTACAGTACAAAAAAGAAAAGCCATGGGATTCCATGGCTTTTTTTATTATCAAAATTGATTATCTTGATGGCTAGAAACATAGCACATGCACAATCGTAGAAATTTCATTAAGAAAGGTGCGGCCGGCTTGGCACTCACCACAAGTTCTTTTGTTTTCCCCATGGAACTCTTGGGGTCCATGCGGCGCAGGGTGGGGCCCAATGATACCATTAATGTGGGGGTCATTGGTTGCAAGGGCATGGGCTTTTCAGACCTTACTTCCTTTTTAAAACAGAGTGATGTTAATGTGGTAGGTCTTTGTGATGTAGATGAAAACGTGCTGCAACAGCGTACGGCCGATCTTGAAAAGGCGGGCATCAAAAAACCCAAATGGTACCGTGATTACAGGAACCTTTTGGAGAACCAAGACATTGACGCCGTCATAATTGGAACGCCAGACCACTGGCATTGTTTACAATTGATAGATGCATTACAGGCCGGGAAAGATGTGTACTGTGAAAAGCCCATAGCAAATTCCATCCAGGAAGCGGACATCATGCTCAACTACGTACAGGCGAGTGATCGCATGGTGCAGATCGGCCAGTGGCAGCGCAGTCAGCCCCACTTTGTGGATGCCATAAAATTTGTTCATTCCGGCGCATTGGGGGAGATTCGCTTGGCCAAGGCATGGGCGTACCAGGGCTGGATGAAGCCCGTGCCAGAACTGCCCAATACCGCGGTTCCCTCAGGGGTTGATTATAACATGTGGTTGGGTCCAGCGCCCATAAGGCCCTTCAACCCCAATAGGTTCCATTTTAATTTTAGATGGTTTTGGGATTATGCGGGCGGACTCATGACGGATTGGGGCGTTCATCTCATTGATTACGCGCTCTATGGCATGCAGGCGGCCACGCCAAAGTCCGTTATGGCGCTCGGCGGAAAGTTTGCCTATCCCAATGATGCCTCGGAGACGCCAGATACCCTTCAAACAGTCTATGAATTTGATGGTTTTTCCATTTTGTGGGAACATGCTACAGGCATCGATGGCGGTAACTACGGTAGAAACCACGGTATTGCCTTTATTGGTAATCAGGGTACACTGGTACTTGACCGTGGAGGTTGGGAGGTCATCCCTGAAACCAAATTTCAAGGTTGGGGCAAGGAAGGCATTCCTAAAATGGAGGCCGTAAGCTATGATACTGGGGGGGTCAGTGGGCTGGACCTACATACCAAAAATTTCACCGATGCCATGAAGAGCAGGGATGCCAGTAGTTTAAATGCGCCGATAAAGGTGGGCTACGATGCGGCCAGGGTTTCCCATATGGGCAACGTGGCCTATAAAACCGGCAACAGAATCTATTGGGATGCCGCCAAAGGGGCTTTCGCAGAGGAGGCCGCCAACGTTTTCACCAAGGCCGATTATCAAAATGGCTGGAAATTGCCCATGGTGTAGGACTGCCTTTAACAAGGTGTTTTTTTCCGTTGATTGGCCTTGGGGGACTTCCTCTTTCAAGGTCATTGGAAACATTTTGGCCATTTGAACCATCGCTTTTTCATCCAATCCCTTCTTTCTTTTAAACGGCCAACATCCGCGACCTTTTTCTGGTTTAAATGGATATTTTCAAGTATGTTGAGGGCATTGGTGAGAAAGATTGGATAAAGAACCGGGCCAGATGGGTACTTAGGTTATCGATAGCCAATGCATTTGTATTGGTAAGGTGATGGTCTGAAAAATGCCCCGGGTACATCTTATCCAACCCCATCTTTTTTGGTGGTTACTCTTACCTCTTAAGGGATGCTCCGCAGCGAAGAAGCTATTAATTTCTCTGCTTTAAGTTACTTGTCATTTGGCCTTTTGTGCCGTGAGTTCACAAATCTTCACGATGACCTTTATGGCCTGTACCATGCTTTCTACGGGCACATATTCGTATTTGCCGTGAAAGTTGTGTCCGCCCGCAAAGATATTGGGGCAGGGCAGGCCCATAAAACTAAGTTGAGAACCATCCGTGCCACCCCGTATGGGTTTTATGATAGGGGTGATGCCCAAGGTTTCCATGGCCTCTTTGGCAATGTCCACAATGTGCATTACGGGGGTTATTTTTTCTCCCATATTGTAATACTGGTCCAGCATCTCAAGTGCAATGCAATCGTTAAATTGTTCATTGAGGGCTGCCGTTAGCTGTTGCAATGTATTTTTTCTAGCCTCAAAATGGGCCTTGTAATGGTCCCGTATAATGAGTTCCACAACTGTTTTTTCTATGGTTCCCTGAAAGTGGTGCACATGAAAAAAACCTTCGCGATCGGTCGTTTTTTCGGGTACTTCATTGGAGGGGAGGGCGGCCAATAAGGCAGTGGCTATAGTGATGGCGTTGACCATCTTGTTCTTGGCATAGCCCGGGTGCACACTTTTACCGGTAATGGTAATGGTGGCACTGGCGGCATTGAAGTTTTCGTACTCCAGTTCGCCCAATTGGCTGCCATCCATGGTGTAGGCCCAGTCGGCACCAAACTGCTGTACATCAAATTTATGGGCCCCTCTGCCTATTTCCTCATCTGGAGTAAAGCCCACACGGATTTTACCATGTTTTATTTCCGGGTGTTTTATCAAGTGATCCATGGCCTCCATGATCTCCGTGATGCCGGCTTTGTCATCGGCTCCCAAGAGGGTGGTGCCATCGGTAACGATCAGGGTTTGTCCCTTATATTGCTTTAGATCTTCAAAATAAGAAGGAGAAAGGATAATTTTCTCTTTGGCGTCCAATTCAATATCTCCGCCATCATAAGCTTCAATGATCCTTGGAGCTACATTGGTGCCGGAAAAATCGGGCGTGGTATCAAAATGGGCAATAAAGCCAAGGGTTGGTGTATCATGGTCCACATTGCTGGGTAGGGTGGCCATGACGTAGGCGTTCTCGTCTATGGAAACCTCGGTCATGCCCATCGCCTTAAGCTCTTTCACCAAAAGGTTCGCCAATACCCATTGTTTTTCAGTACTTGGTGTGGTGGGGGAGGAGGGGTCACTCTGGGTGTCCAATTGCACATATTTTATAAAACGATCGATGATTGTTTGCATTCCAAAGAGTTTTGCTCAAAAATAAGCTTAAAATTGTATTTTTACGGCTACGTTTTATTCATTTCATGAAAGCAATCCCCCCATTTTTAAGTACTTTTTTTGCCGTGTATTTCATGCTGGGAGAACTCCGGGCCCAGGCAGATTGTGTCTTGGGTGTTGGGCTCTCTGAGGATGCCATTCTCATGGATGTCTTTCAAATGAACGATTATCAGAAAGAGCAGTTGGCCAATTTTAGTGCAGAGCTGAAATATAGAAATGACCTATTGGCCACCAAACTGGATAATATTAGGAACAGACATCCACAAAGCAATGTTGCGGAGCTGAACCTATTGGCCCAAAAATATAGGGAGGTAATGGACAGCATGGCCTTGGTACAGGCCATGGTGGACAAGCGTATGCTGGCCCTTTTCAATGAAAAACAGTACGATCTTTACCGGGACCTCTGCCAGGAAGCCTCTCGTTCACCTTATCTGGTAGTGCCCACAATGTATGGGGACAGTGTGCCAAAACCGAAAGAACGAAGGTAAGATTTGCCGGCCAATGACCGTTATTATGGGCAACGGGTCGTATTTTTACACTCAAATAGTGACGCTTTATGTACAAACTGGTCCTTAGGCCCCTCCTTTTTTTATTTGATCCGGAGCAAGTGCACCATTTTAGTTTTGCGCTTATAAGGGTGTGTTCCAAAATTGGATTGGGGCCCCTTTTCAGATCGGTCTTTATGGTAGAGGACACTCGCCTGCATAAGGAGGTGTTCGGCATTACCTTTAAGAATCCGGTGGGTTTGGCGGCAGGTTTTGATAAGAATGCACAATGCTATAATGAACTTTCGGATTTTGGTTTCGGATTTGTGGAAATAGGAACGCTAACGCCAAAAGCGCAGGACGGCAATCCCAAGAAGCGACTTTTTCGCTTAAAGGAAGATAAGGCCATCATCAACAGAATGGGTTTTAATAATGACGGGGTCTTTGATGCGGTAGAACAGTTGAAAAAAGAACATAGGGTAATTGTTGGCGGGAATATAGGTAAGAATAAAAGCACCCCAAACAATGAGGCCATTAAGGATTATCTTATTTGTTTTGATGCCCTTTTTGACCATGTGGATTATTTTGTGGTGAATGTAAGTTCGCCCAACACACCCGGACTTAGGGAACTGCAGGATCGGGAGCCCTTGACCGCGCTCTTAAAGGAACTTCAAAAGGAGAACGATAAATTGTCCACAAAGCAGGGAGGTAGCAGAAAGCCCATGTTGTTGAAAATAGCACCTGATCTTACTGATGAGCAGTTGTTGGATATCATTGCCATTGTAGAGGATACGGCCATAGATGGTGTTATTGCCACCAATACCACCGTAGCGCGCAAGGATTTGACGTCCCACGCCCTGCTTACAGAAGAGGCAGGAGGGCTCAGTGGAAAACCGTTGACGGACAGGAGCACGGAGGTCATCCGTTTTTTAGCGGAAAAAAGCCAGAAGGCCTTTCCGATCATTGGGGTAGGGGGCATTCACTCCGAAAAGGACGCGTTAGAAAAACTTCAGGCAGGGGCAGACCTCATACAATTATGGACGGGTTTCGTCTATGAAGGGCCCTCTTTGGTGAAAAGGATCAACAAGGCCATTTTAGCACAAGGGCAGAGCGTCAGCGCCCGCGGTTAAGATACATGCCAGCCGCGAGCACACTTTCCTAAAAGAAGGTCTTACGGGGCAGCCCAGTAATCCAATACCAATACATCGTCCAAATGTGGTCCCAGGACAGCCCCAAACGCCTTGTGGTCTGGGTGGGGCAAATAGATAGCGCGGTCTTCTTCACTGGAAAAGGAAAGAAAAAAGCAGTGGGTGAATCCTTTGTCAAGTCCCTCCGGACTGTTGTTCGTTCCCCATTCGTAGCCTATGATTTGTGGTATCTTGCTGGGAAGGGCGCTAAACGCCTCCTCCACTTTTTGGATGTCCATGGCCGAAGTGCCCGGTTTAAATTTGAAGAGGACCACGTGCCGTAACACGCTGTCCGCGGATTGTGTTATGTTCATGGGGTTTTTTAAAGATTCGTTGCTTTCCGTTGTGCTTGCTATTCCCATTTGTAGGGAGAATAAGATAAGACCAATACTTATATAGTTGAGGTTCATGCGTGTGGTTTTGCCCACAAGATATCAAAAATCCGCATTGTTCTTATATAATTTGTACTTTTCCCGGCACCAATTAAATAGACACTAGGGTTGGACTATCATCTTTTAATCAGTTTTTCATTGGCCACGGCGACATTGGCCATTTCCCCGGGCCCGGATAATATTTTTGTACTGGTGCAGAGCATGGCCCATGGGAAACGGTATGGGCTGGCCACTATGGCGGGACTCATGACAGGATCTTTGGTGCATACCACCTTATTGGCCTTTGGGGTATCTGCAGTGATCAACGAGAATCCTGCTGTTTTTTACGGAATAAAAATCTTTGGGGCGCTGTACTTAATATACTTGGCCGTCATGGTGTTCAGGAGTGACGGGGCCATAGCCCTCTCAGGGGCCGATCAGCGTAAAAAGGGCTTGGGAAAACTGTATGTACAGGGTTTTTTTATGAACGTACTGAACCCTAAGGTCACGTTGTTCTTTTTGGCTTTTTTTCCAGGGTTCTTGTTTTCGGATGTTTTGAGCCCGGTAGTTCAGTTCTACACCTTGGGGGCTGTTTTTATATTGGTGTCATCGCTCATCTTTGGATCCATAGCCCTTTTGAGCGGTCAGATTGCCAAATACATTAGGCATTCCGCCCATGTGGGCCAAGTACTCAAATGGCTCCAGATCCTTGTTTTTTTGGGCATTGCCCTTTATTTACTGCTAGGGTAGTGGAATTCATGGACCTTCGTAGGGCCACTGGGTTGGAGTTTGTACTTTTGTGTTATGTCCGAGGATCATGTAAAAATAATAGAGTGCCCAAGGGATGCCATGCAGGGCATTAAGGAATTCATTCCCACGGCAAGGAAGGTGCAGTATTTGCAGGCCTTATTGGGCTGTGGTTTTGATACGTTGGATTTTGGCAGTTTTGTATCCCCCAAGGCCATTCCCCAAATGGCGGATACGGCCGAAGTACTATCCAGTTTGGACCTTTCCAAGACCAAGAGTAAACTGTTGGCCATTGTCGCAAATGTCCGGGGCGCGGAGGACGCGTCTCAACATGAGGAAATACACTATTTGGGATTTCCTTTCTCCATTTCAGAAAACTTTCAAATGCGGAACACCCACAAGACCATTGGACAATCCGTGGAGACCTTGGAGCGTATTTTCAATATTGCGGATGCCGCGGGCAAAGAGGTGGTTACGTACATTTCCATGGGTTTTGGCAATCCTTATGGCGACCCTTGGAACGTGGAAATTGTGAGCGAATGGACCGAAAAATTGGCCGCAATGGGGGCCCGTATCCTTTCGCTATCCGATACGGTGGGTACCTCGGATGCCGTAACGATATCCTATTTGTTCTCCAACCTCATACCTAAATATCCCCACATTGAATTTGGGGCGCATTTGCACACCACGCCCACCCAATGGCATGGGAAAATGGATGCGGCCTACAAGGCCGGTTGCCGAAGATTTGACGGTGCCGTTCAAGGTTTTGGAGGATGTCCCATGGCCAAGGACGAGCTTACGGGAAACATGCCCACGGAAAAGATGTTGTCCTACCTCACGGCCCAAAAGGCCGAAACCGGGGTCAACTGGATGGTTTTTGAGGCGGCTTTCAATAGGGCTTCCGACCTTTTCGGCACCTATCATTAGTGTTGCCACTCCTTGGTTTTTGCTTCTCTTTAAAAATAGAGTTGAAACCCTCCAAAAACGCCGAAGGGATGGCCTGGGCGCAAACCTATGGGCACACGTGCGGCCAAATAGGTCTCATCCAACAGGTTGATGATGGTAGTGGTTATGCTTAGGTTTTTGGTAAGGTGGTATTTGGATGCCAAATCTACAATAAAGATTGCGTCTACGCGCTCTGCTTGTGGAATGGGCCCACTTCCGGCCAAGGTCCGCAAGGCGTCCTGGTAGCGGGCGCTAAGGTTGATGTTGAATTTTTTGTGTTCCAAAGCAATGGAACCGTTCGCCTGGTGTTTTGAAATATAAGGCAGTTCGTCGCCTGCGTCTACTTCGCCCCAAAGTCCGGCTGTGCTGGAAAAACTGGTCAAAAACTCACTATCGGTCAGCGTATAGGAAAGGGTTACGGGCAGGTGATAATCGGTGTTTTTGGCATGTAAGAGGTCGTAGTTCAGCAACAGCTCTATTCCTTGCACTATTACCGCTCCTGCATTGAACTGGTCCAAGGTACTTTCACCACCAGAGGCTGCGAAATCACTTCCCAAAAGATTGGAGTAATCATTGTAGAATGCTATGAGTTCGCCAGAAAGCCCCCCGCTTGAAAATCGAGATCCCAATTCATAGTTTATGCTTTCTTCCGCGCTCTGCCCAGGGGCATTGCTGGGGGGTGCAAAACCTTTGTGCACCCCGCCAAAGGCGGAAATGGTATTGGTGATATTATAATTAAAGCCAATGCCCGGAAAGAAGACCTCAACCGAATTCTCCCTGCCAACGAGGTCCGTACCATTTCTATGGACATCTTTGTTTCCATAATCCGCTCTGGTTAAGGTAATGTTCTCATAGCGTAGGCCAGGGATTAAGGTAAGGTCCTTGATCTTTATTTTGTAAAGGGCATGGGCGGCAAAGGCCGTGGCATCGTCAATTCTATTGGCAGAAGTACCGGGTACGCCTGCGCTGTTCAATTCCATGATTCCATTGGTCATACTATAGAAATCGCGCCATTGGAAACGGTCTTCTTCATCAAAATGATACCTAAGGCTCACCTCAATATCATGGAACACGTTTTCTCCCCAATGGTAGTCCAGTTTGGTCTGTATTCCTTTGGAGACGTAGGACCTGTTGTTGTGGGTATATCTTAGGGCATTGCCCAAGGCGTCTTGTTCGCCCCTTATGATATTGAACTGGTCCGCGAAACTGTTGGGATCGGCTATAATGGCGGAAATGGAAGTGGTGGTTCCATCAAAGGCCACATCGCTCAATCTAGACCAGTTCCTACCAAAGGAATTGTAATACCCCGTGGTGGTGATCCGAAAGTAATCAGTGAAGGCCAATTTGTGCGTAGCCATGAACTGCAGGTGTTCCGCTGTTACTTGGTCCTTCTGTGTAGCGGCATAGCGTCTAAACGGGGTTGTGTCAAAATCTTCTTGGGTTAGTCCAAGATAGGTCTCGTCCGAACGCTCATCCGCATATTGAAATTTAAGGTCAAGGGCCTGTATGATCTTGGCCTCTTTTTTATTGTTGATCCGAAATTTGGCCATAAAATCATTTCTGTTAAATCCAGTATCACCACCATTGTCCAGCACCTTGAAGCCATCAGAGCGGTAATTGAGGTATTCCACAAAGTAGCCCAAGTTGGTTTTGCTGTCGCCCATTTTGGCATGTAGGTTGCTGCTATTGTAACTGCCATAGTTGGCGGTTACGCCGCCTGAAAGGGTAGCGGGGATCTGTCCGGACACTAAGTTGATGGCCCCTCCTGTGGTAAAAGGCCCGTATTGGATCTGGCTGCTTCCCTTTAACACCTCAACCGCATGCATTCGTCCCACATTGGGAAAATAATAGGCCGCCGGTGCGCTATAGGGAGCCGGCGCAATGAGGACGCCATCTTCCATGACCGTGATCTTTGCGGTGCGCTCTGGTGATGTGCCCCTGAGGCTTATATTGGGACGCAAACCAAAGCCATCCTCTTCATAAAGGTTCACCCCGGGTACGGTTCGGAGCACTCTGTTGATATCACTATAGCCAAATTGCTTTAGCTCCTTGGGCGAAATGTAGTAGGCCGCACCCGTTCTATTTTTTGCTTGGAATTTGCTGCCAAAGAGCACATCCGCAGAAATGACCACCTCTTTTAGGGCGATGACACTGTCTTTTTGGGTAGCGCCTTGTTGGGCTTGTAAGGATAAAAGGCTAAGAAATAAAAGGGCAAAGGGGGAGAAATGTTTCATGCGTTATTTGGACTCTTTAAAAACAGCGCAAAAATAATGCGATTTGATCCATCAAAACAAATTTTATTTAGAATAAATAAAAATAGATTTCTTTCTTGTTCTGTATAGCAAACGGTCCTTTGGACAGCCCCTGGAATGGCCCTTGTGGATTGCACTGTGGCAATCCTTATTCTCAGGAAAAAAGAGTATCTTTGCACGCAATTAAATCCTTAATTGCTATGCAAGCCCACCTAAATAAAATTCTCGGAGAAGGCCTCACCTATGATGACGTCCTTTTGGTTCCGGCGTACTCCGAAGTACTTCCCAGAGAAGTCAACATCCAATCTAAATTCACGCGGAACATCACCATCAATGTCCCTATTGTTTCTGCGGCCATGGATACCGTTACGGAAAGTAGAATGGCCATTGCCATGGCCCGGGAAGGAGGTATAGGGGTCTTGCACAAAAATATGACGATAGAGCAACAGGCGCTCAAGGTCCGTAAGGTAAAACGGGCAGAGAGTGGTATGATTCTGGATCCCGTGACCCTGCCTTTGGAAGCACGCGTAAAGGATGCGAAGGCAAACATGAGGGAATTCAGCATTGGGGGCATCCCCATTGTGGATGCCCAGGGCAAGCTAATAGGTATCGTTACCAATAGGGACCTTCGTTTTGAAAAGAACAATGAGCGGCCCATAGCAGAAGTCATGACCTCTGAGAACTTGGTCACTGTTGGGGAGGGGACCTCCTTGGAACAGGCGGAGGACATTCTGCAAGAAAATAAAATTGAAAAATTGCCCGTTGTGGACAAGGACAACAAGTTGGTGGGCCTTATCACCTTTAGGGACATTACCAAACTCACGCAAAAACCCATTGCCAATAAAGACCAATACGGGCGCTTACGGGTGGCCGCGGCACTTGGCGTTACGGGAGATGCCGTAGACCGTGCGGAAGCCTTAGTAAATGCAGGTGTGGATGCCGTGGTCATAGATACCGCACATGGCCATACCCAAGGGGTGGTCAAAGTGTTGAAGGAAGTAAAGAAGAGTTTCCCGGAATTGGATGTGATCGTAGGCAATATTGCCACTGCCGAAGCTGCCCGGTTTTTGGTGGAAGCAGGGGCGGATGCGGTGAAAGTGGGCATAGGCCCGGGCTCCATTTGTACAACGCGCGTAGTGGCAGGGGTGGGATTCCCCCAATTTTCGGCGGTACTGGAAGTGGCCGCTGCCATTAAGGGAAGCGGAGTGCCCGTGATTGCAGATGGTGGCATACGTTATACCGGGGATATTCCCAAAGCCATTGCAGCGGGTGCGGATACGGTGATGCTGGGCTCGTTGTTGGCCGGCACCAAGGAATCCCCAGGGGAAACCATCATCTATGAGGGCCGTAAGTTCAAAAGCTATCGGGGAATGGGCTCTGTGGAGGCCATGAAGCAGGGGTCAAAGGACCGCTACTTTCAAGATGTGGAGGACGATATCAAGAAATTGGTACCGGAAGGAATCGTGGGCCGGGTGCCCTATAAAGGTGATCTGTTTGAAAGCATCCACCAATTTGTGGGCGGGCTCCGTGCAGGAATGGGCTACTGTGGCGCCAAGGATGTAGAGGCCCTAAAAGAAAACGGCCGTTTTGTAAAGATAACCGCCAGTGGTATCAATGAAAGTCATCCGCACGATGTAACCATCACCAAGGAATCTCCCAATTACAGCAGATAAAATATCAGCTCACGATTATAACCCTCCGCAAGGGTTATTTTATGGTGTTATGCGCTGCGTTCTTCGCAGGTCATCCGCGGCCTGTAATAGTTTGGATACTAAGGAGGGGTCCAGTTCCGGATGTTCTTCCAAGTACTTCTCCACTTGGGCATGGGCCTCTTTTGAGGTATGCTGGCCCACGCTGCTGCTCAACCATCGTTTAGGAAAAAAGATATCGCCTGTTTTCTGGATTTCGGGCAAGAGTTCCAATGTCATGGGGAGATAGGACAGGGCCTCTTGGGCCCGTAGGGGATGGTGTAGGTGCCTTAAGGCGGTGCCCACCCATGATTCTTTCTCCCGTTGCGCCGCATTGCGAAGCGACTCAGAAAAGGCAGCTCGGACAACGGGGTCGTGGGAAAGGCTGGGCAGAAGGTATTGAAAACGCTCTTGCTCATCCGGATTATCAAGGGCTTCCTGGGCGTTGTGCAATATGCCTTCGGTGTCAGGATGTTCGTACAGTGCCAGGTGCATGGCCAGCTCGGTCTTGTCACGGGCACTGAGGTTTAGGCCCTCCACACGTTTTGGGTCTTTCCAAATCCCATAGAGCTGTTCAAGGGCCTTTCCGGAATAACCAAGGGATTGAAAGGCAGAAAATAGTATTTTTTTCTTATTGGGGGCGTGGGGCAGGTTCAGTTCCTTCCACAGCATTTGGCCCATTTCCTCTTGTACCAGAGCGCGCTGCTCGTTCTCTAGGTAGTGCCAGAAAAGGTGGGTGGTATAACCTTCCAAAAGCCCCAAAAGCAGTTCGTTGGTTTCCAGGGCGAACTTACTCATGAAAAAACGAAAGGTTGCGAGCGGCTCCAATGGTCCGTTAAGGCTATTTTCAAAGAGGTTGATGTAATGTGCACCCCGCTCCACTTCATCTTGTATGGGGCCTTGTGCCAAGGCATCGTTGCCGATCGGAAATACGCCGTACCCTATACCATTGCTGTTGTACCGAATATATTCCGGTTGTGGAAGACCAATGAGCTCATCCATGGATTCCGATGCATCTTCAACGGATATCGTAATGGTTTTTTCCCCATCCGGATAGATCAGGGAGATATTGAACTGTTGGGGCCATGAGAGGGAGCTATCATCTTCGGCCTTTTGAGTAAGGATAAAGTTGGCGATCTTGCCCGAAGCGTCATAGGTGATCTTTTCACTGAAAATGGGCCTGCTGGCACTGTTCACCCATACCTTGCTCCATCGGCCAAGGTCCATGGGCACTTTTTTATCCAAAATGGCAATGAGGTCTGGCCAGGTGGCATTGCCATTGCCAAATGTTTTAAGGTACTCGGAAAGCCCCTCCGCAAACAGTTCGGCGCCCATGAGGAGCTCCAATTGGCGCATCATGATTGGCGCCTTGTTGTAGATGATGCTGCCATAGAGGGAGCCTGCATTGTTCAGGTTTTCCAAGGGCTGCCGAATGGGATTGGTGCCCAAGGTCCTATCTTCCGCATAGGCCCGGGGGTAATGCGTCACCATAAAAGAAAGGTCGTGGTTGAGATCTGGAAAGGCGGGATTCACAATTTTGTCTGCCATAAAATTGGCGAACACCTCTTTCATCCATACATCATTGAACCAGTCCATGGTGACCCAGTCCCCAAACCACATATGGGCCGTTTCATGGGCGATCAACTTGGCCCTTCCCAGTAATTGGTTGGTAGTGGCGCTTTGATCAAGGATCAGGGCATTTTCCCGATATTGAATGGCGCCCACATGCTCCATGCCCCCATATTGAAATCCGGGGATACAGGCAAAGTCCAGCTTAGGAAAGGGGAATTTGGTCTTGGTGTACTGTTCCATAAAGCGAATGGCATCTTCGTGCAGTTGAAATAGGGTCTCTTGGTTGTGGGCCACTTTGGCGGAATCTGTTTCCCGGTAAAGAAAGGACATGGGGCATTGGGAATCCTCCTTTTTCTTCTTCTTCTTGAACTTGCCGGCCACAAAAGAAAAGAGGTAGGTGCTCATTTTTGGAGAGGGATCAAAGGCGTAAATGATACCATCGCCCGCTGACTCCGTAGTGGAAATTGGGGTGCTGGCCAAAACACTCCAATCTTTGGGCACTTTTAATTGTAGGGTATAGGTGGCCTTTAGGTTGGGTTGGTCAAAACAGGGGAAAAGAGTCCTGGCACGGTCCGGAACCAAGAGGGTGTACAAAAAGTCGTTGTTGCGGTTGAGCGAAAGATCTCCGGCCCGGAAGGAAATGGAGAGTTCATTCCTTCCTTGCGTCAAATTTGCCTTGGGTATCCGGATATGTTCATTGGAAAAAAGAATTTCAATAGGTGTTCCATTGGCCCTAATGGAATAGAGGTGGTCTGGTGCTGCCTTAAAATCCAGATAAAGATCATGGTCTCCCTTAAAGTCAAAGGTCAATTTTTCCTGTGCCGTTATGGGTGCTTCTTTTATATTGGGTAGGTCAAACCGGAGGTCGTACGCCACATTGTCCAAGCTTTTGGTCCTAGTTTCCGCCAGCGATAAGTGCACCCCTATGGCCATACTGGTCTGGGATTCTGTTACAGAGTTGCAGGATAGGCAAATGGAAAGCATCCATAGGAAATACAATAGGCGCATGGGTTGGGTTTTACGATGCTGTAAAGTAATAATAATCCAAGGGCGATACAATACCTGGGGGGTGGCATTTAGGGATACTTCGTTAGCACCAAATAATACGACATACGGGGAAAGTTCTCTTTTCTTCTATTCCTGTAATTGAGGGTCCATGCTAAGGTATTTATCACTATATTTAGAAGAGAAGTATAGGCTAGCACATAACCAAAGAGTTTCGAGCGTAGTACTTCCCCACAAAGTCCCCCCACTTTTTTGTTTAAATACTCGGCATGATAATACGCCTGCAGCATGTATTCCATAAACTGCCCTTGATGATGGTCGTGGGCATTTTGGTCATGGGCTGCAGGCAGGAGGAAGCCCATACTATAGTTGGTGCAGGTCCAAAAATAGTCAAGGCCAATGGTTATTTGGTGCCGAAGGACAGTGTTTTGCCCCCAAAGGTCTTGCAACGAGAAGCACCGCGCGTGGTCCCTGCTATAAAAAACGAAATGGTCACCAAGCATGCCAATAGATACCAAATTAATAAGGAACGTGCTCGTTCTACCATTGTACCGGAGTTGGCCATCTTGGGTGAAAAGGGAATTTTGAGGCCCAAAGTGGTGCCTGCCAAAGGCAGAGTGGTCATGGCAGGGTTACCGGCAGTGGTCACCGCACAAGAGGTCAGGTCCTTGGATTCAAATCCTTACAACTTCAGTTCCTTTAATAAGCTTCAAGGTATTTCCGATAAGGATGTACAATACATTTTTGAGGATGGCCATGACAATATTTGGTTCGGTACCGCAAATGGGGGGGTCTCTATGTATGACGGTCATTATTTTAGGACTTTCACAAAGGTTCAGGGGCTCTTGAACAATAATATTACCTGCATTACTGAAGATGCCAATGGCAATATCTGGTTTGGTTCCAGTAGTGGTATTACGAAGTATGATGGACATTCCTTTACGAATTTTACGGTTGCCGAAGGTTTGAGCAGTAATCACGTTACCAGTATGCTTGTGGATAAAAAGGGTTTTTTGTGGATCGGTTCGTGGAACGGTGGTGCCTCTAGATACGATGGAGAAACCTTTACGCACTATATGAAAAAAGAAGGTTTGGCCGAAAACAACGTCTCCACCATTACGGAGGATACCCATGGTAACCTTTGGTTTGGTACGGATGGCAACGGTATTTCCAAATATGATGGAAAATCCTTTCACAATTATGCGTCTACCCCAGAAATTTATTTGGAGGTGGTGACGTGCACCCTTGAGGATGCCCATGGCAATATCTGGATTGGCACCCAAAGCGGTGGTTTGGGGATGTATGATGGAGCATCGTTTGTACAATATGATCAGAGCGATGGTCTGCCCAACAATTTCATTTTTAGTATCTATGAAGATACTGCCGGAAGTATTTGGATTGGTACTTGGGGTGGTGGCATAACGCAATATGATGGAACATCCTTTCGACATTATCCCGTCTTGGAAGGCCTTTCCCAAGATACGGTGGAAAGTATTATGGAAGACAGTGCTGGTAATATATGGTTTGGAACATGGGGGAGCGGCATTTCCAAATATAGTGGTCAATATTTCAAGCATTTTACATCAGATGATGGCCTTTTGAACAGTGATGTTGGTGGTCTTTTGGAAGATGGCAATGGAAATATATGGGTGGGGACCTATGGGGGTAGTGCATTGCAGTATGATGGAGAAAACTTCACCCAGATAACTGAAAAATATCCAGGTTATGGGGTTTTGGTCAATTGTATCACAGCGGATAAAAAGGGCAATATCTGGTTTGGTAGTCAGGCGAAGGGGGTCATCATGTATGATGGTGATAATCTGACACATTTTCCTGAAATGTGGGAAATGAACAGGTGCAGGGTCATGAGCATGTTGGTGGACACCAAGGGTAATTTGTGGATTGGAACCGATTTTGGTGGGGTTATAAAATACGATGGTCAGGCTTCGCCCCACGGTAAGGGCAGTTTTACCCAATTTACCGATTCCACCGGACTCAGCAGTAATATGGTGACCAGTATTGCAGAGGATAGAAACGGCCATCTTTGGTTTGGCACCACAGGTGGTGGCGCTACCCAATATGATGGCACTGCTTTTAGCCACTTTACCACAAAAGAAGGAATGGTTGATAATTCCCTTTTGAGCATTTATGAAGATAGCCGTGGGAACCTTTGGTTTGGCACAAGAGGGGCCGGGGTTTCTAAATATGATGGGGAATATTTTACCCACTTCACTTCTGAAAATGGTCTGGGCGGTAATAGCGTTACAAGTATTCTTGAAGATGAAAATGGGAATCTTTGGTTTGGTACGGAGTCTGGACTATCCAAACTCATAACCAATAAGCAGCCCATAATTTCGGAGGCGGATAAGGAAGACCTGCCCTATGAACCGGAAAATTTGTTTATAAATTACGGCCATGAAGATGGGTTTTTGGGGATTGGGGTTAATGTAGGCCGTACCATGGTAAAGGGAAAAAACGGTGCTATCTGGGTAGGCACCCCAGATCGGTTGACCGTATTTAACCCTAATGACTTGAAGAAGGATACGGTGCCACCTCAACTGAAAATGACCAATTTGGGATTATTCAATGAAACCGTTCATTGGGCGGACCTGGCCAAAAATAAGGATACTTCTTTTATATTGAGCAATAACGTACACTTTAAAAATTTTGAGTTTGACAGCGTTTTAAAATGGAACAATGTACCCCGTAATTTAAGTCTGGCCCATAGCAATAACAATATCACATTTCAATATGTTGGTGGTACTTTAAAGTCGCCCCAAAAGGTGAGGTACCAATATCTATTGGAAGGTTTCGAAACGAATTGGAATGCCCCAACATCTGCCCATGAGGCCACTTATGGCAACTTGCCATGGGGCGATTACATTTTTAAGGTGAAGGCAACCAACGGTGATGGGGTTCGGAGTGAAACCCTTTCCTATCCTTTTACCATCCGTGCCCCATGGTGGCATTCATGGTGGGCCTATCTTGGTTATATATTGGTTTTCGTGGGAGGCATCGTTCTGCTGTACCGGTTTCAGCTCCATCAAAAGCTAAAAAAAGCAGAACGGGTACGTTTACAGGAATTGGATACTTTTAAAACAGGGCTCTACACCAATATTACCCATGAGTTCCGGACCCCGTTGACGGTGATTCTGGGTATGGCACAACAGATGTACGACAGTCCGAAGACCCATGTAAAATCAGGGTTGGACATGATTCTGCGCAATGGGCAAAACCTACTTTCCTTGGTCAACCAGATGCTAGACCTTAGCAAGTTGGAAAGTCGGCATATAAACCTAAACTACCAACAAGGTGATGTGGTGTCGTTTACACATTATGTATTGGAAAGCTTTCAAACGCTAGCAGAAGATAAAGGGGTGGGTATACGTTTTAAGACAGACGTAGACCAGCTTATCATGGATTTTGATGCGGTGCGCTTACAGCAGGTAATTTCCAACCTAATGGCCAACGCCATTAAATTTACCCCTATGGGTGGTGATGTCATACTTTCCACAAGCTGCAAAAAAAATCATTTTATACTTCAGATAAAGGATACAGGCATGGGGATAGCCGAGGCGGACCTGCCCCATATTTTTGACCGATTTTATCAAGCTGATGGTTCCCATACGCGGCAAGGGGAAGGAACGGGCATCGGTTTGGCATTGACCCAGCAATTGGTAAAACTGTTCGGTGGTGAGGTCACGGTAGAAAGTAAGGTGGGTAAGGGAACTGTTTTTAACGTTTCCCTGCCCATTCGAAATAGCGCTGAAATTGATGTATTGGGCAAGGGTGATTACGGACTACCGAGCAGTAAAGACCTCAAAAAATCTCAATCTCCGGAAGAATATATCGGAACTTCAAAGGAGCCAAGGCGTGCCGAGGAAATTCCAAAGGACGAGCAAAGACCTTTAGTATTGATCGCTGATGATAATGAGGATGTACGTGCTTACATCGTTTCTTGTTTACAAGGTGAATATGTGGTGGCCATTGCAACAAATGGGAAGGAATGTGAAGAAATGGCCTACCAACTAACCCCAGATATGATCATATTGGACGTAATGATGCCTCATAAAGATGGTTTTGACGTTTGCCGTTCACTCAAGACCGAGGAACGTACCAGTCACATACCTATAATCATGTTGACCGCCAAGGCCGATATGGAGAGTAAGTTACAAGGATTGGAACAAAAAGCCGATGCCTACCTTACCAAGCCCTTTCATAGGAAAGAGCTGTTATTGCGTATAAAGAATCTTTTGGAACTACGGGAATTACTACAGCAGTACTATCTGTCCTTCCTCGAGGCACGATCTTTACCGCAGGGTTTCCCAAAGCATGGGTCCCGGACCCGTGTCCCAACATATAAGACCTACCCCACTGCCGATGAAGGCCAAGTGCACATAGAAGCCCACAAAGCCATTCCTTTTGCCAATGGTTTGGATAACGCATTTGTAACCAAAGTGAAAACAGCGGTGGAGGCCCATTTGGATGATAGTGGATTTGATGTGGAACAATTATGCATGGAATTGGCCCTTAGCCACTCCCAAGTGCACCGAAAGCTTTCTGCATTGACAGGACTTTCGGCCACCTTTTTCATACGTTATGTGCGTTTGATCAAGGCAAAGGAGCTCTTGCTTCATTCCCACTACAAGATTTCTGCCATTGCCACGGATTGTGGCTTTAATGATCCAGCTTATTTCAGCAGGGTCTTTAAAAAGGAATTTGGCAGTACTCCCCAAAAGTGGCGAGATAAGCATGCCCAATAATCCCATTACCACTTTATTGGTGCTATGGTAGGGTAGAATACCCTAAGGCTAGTATGTCTAAAATCTAGTCTTCATTAAATTCAAGGTAAAGCCGGTTTTCTTCCAAGGTGGCGGTTTGCAAACACCACAGGGCTAAGCTCAAAATATGATCTATTGTGGGCAAAGACCTACAAACACCTTTCTCAACCTGACAAAAAACGTGTCTATCCTCTTTTTATTCAATCTCCGTCCTGTTGGTGCAATCTGAGTACAAGTCGCTTTTCCAGAAAAGTACCAAATTGGTCGTCAACCGGGTTCGTGGTGCTTTGTAAGGAAAACACCACCATGGCCTAGCACGAAAATGATAACCTTAAAAAATGTGAACCTTATGAAAACAATCCAAAATGTATGGGCATTTACCCTTTTGAAACCCTTTTTCTTGGTAATGCTATTGTTGACCTCTTCTTGTAGTGATGATGATCCTGAACCTGCGCCAGCGCCACAGCAAATTGAAGAAGAAGAACCCGAAGTGGAAGAAGAACCTGTTGAGGAAACACCGGATGAAGTTACCTATACCATTACTGAAATAGGCAACGGTGCCGCCCTTTTTGGAGCTAATGGGTTGGACATTGGTCCCGATGGTAATTTGTACGTTGCTAGCGTAATTGGCCTTGAAATTGCGGTGATGGATAAAGAGGATGGTACTATTACCGAGCGTATTGGACAAGATAGGCAGGTGAAAGGCCCGGATGACCTGGTTTTTGGCCCTGATGGGTCCTTGTATTGGACCAATATCCTCACCGGTGAAGTAGGCCGCATATCACCTGA
>CAKZLG010000168.1 GCA_937125035.1 uncultured Maribacter sp.
ACCTTACCGGTGATGTTTATGGTTTCTGATTGTTGTCCGGGAGTTCCTCCGGGTCGTTGGGCTTGTGTTGAAAAAAGGGATAGGAGGGGGAGTAGGAGGAACAGTTGTTTCATTCAATCTAGGATTTATTTTTCTTCTTTTTTTTCTTTTTCTTCTCTTTCAGGGTTTTGGAAACCCCTTTTTTCTGAAGTTCCAGGAAAGCATCGTACTTCTCAGGAGGTAGCCCAGTTTTAAGCTCCTCATCCTGTCTTTTATTTATGCTCTCGTACACTTCCTTCATTTTATCAGGGGGCAACTTCAATATTTGCGCCTCTATGCGTTCTTGTACATATTTTTTCAATATTGAGCTCATCACCGCGGTTTCAAAATCATTGAGTTCCAAGGCTTGGGTAATGGAGGGCATTTCGGCATCCACCATTTCTCCGGCCGTCTTGGGCTGTTCTTTTTCCGGGGCGATATCGGCTTGTGGAATGGCACTTCGCTGCCGGCCGTTCATCATGCCCTGCCTGCCGTTCATCATACCCTGCCTTCCAAATTGGGCATTGGCATGATAAAAGAATAAGGTAAATGCAAGTAGTATAAAGAATCTCAATGGTGCGGGCGCTCTTAGTGATTTCATTTCTTTGGACTTTAAAATTAGACTTTGGTTTAACCAATGAGGGTTAATACTCTGTTAATATGTTTAAAAATTAAGAAAAAATCTTCAACAAAAATTATAAGATGGAATGGATCTCACTGCTGGGCCTGCCAATTACGGCCTTCTCATTGTGCACTACCACAGGCCTTTCCATAAGTTTTGGATGTCTTACCATGGCTTCTATGATCGCGGACTCAGACAAGGGTCGCCCCTTGTATTTTTCTTTCCAAATGGCTTCATTCTTCCGAACGAGGTCCAGCGGTGAAATAGCCAATTTTTCTAGGATCTGTTCCAAGGTGTCCTTTGTAAGACCTTCCTCCAAATACTTTACGATTGCAAATTCCTTGCCAGAGTCTTCCAATACGGACAGTCCCTCCCTTGATTTTCTACATCTGGGATTGTGGTATATGGTAATCATTATCTCTTTGTTTTTATGGGCATGCGCCCGTTTAAGCTCAGTTCACCTCGTCTTTTTGCCCCATCATCATTAAAAAAGCCTTGAGAAACTTATTGATGTCCCCATCCATGACGGCATCTACATTGCCCGTTTCCTCACCGGTCCTCACATCCTTCACCAATTTGTAGGGATGCATAACATAGTTGCGAATCTGTGAGCCCCACTCAATCTTCATTTTAGAGGATTCAATTTCCTGCCTAGCCTCCATTTTCTTGCGCAGCTCTATTTCGTACAATTGCGATTTCAACATTTTCATGGCCGTGGCCCTATTGTCATGCTGACTACGGGAATCCGAGCAGGATATCTGTATCCCGGTGGGGTGGTGCACTAATTGCACCTTGGTTTCCACTTTGTTCACGTTTTGGCCGCCTGCACCGCTGGATCGGGCCGTGGTAATGGTAATATCGGCCGGGTTTACATCAATCTCTATGCTGTCATCCACCAAAGGATATACATACACTGATACGAAAGAGGTATGTCTTTTCGCATTACTGTCAAATGGGGAAATACGTACCAAGCGGTGAACACCATTTTCCCCCTTCAGCCAACCAAAGGCATAGTCGCCATCCAATTCCAAGGTCACCGTTTTGATACCGGCGACGTCTCCTTCTTGGTAATTGAGTTCCTTTATCTTAACACCGTTCTTTTCCGCCCACATCATGTACATGCGCATGAGCATGGCCGCCCAATCACAGCTTTCCGTGCCCCCAGCGCCTGCGGTGATCTGCAGTACGGCAGGGAGTTCGTCCCCTTCTTCAGAGAGCATGTTCTTGAATTCCATTTTTTCAATGGCCTCCAAAGCCCGCTGGTATTGGGCACTGACCTCTTCCTCAGAGACTTCGCCCTCCTGTTGAAATTCCAAGAGCACTTCCAGATCGGCCGTAAGGGTTTGGGCCGCATCATAGTCATCTACCCATTGCTTTTTGGATTGGATGAATTTCATGTGTGCCTGTGCCTCTTGCGGATTGTCCCAAAAATCGGGCGCCAAGGTCTTTTCCTGTTCGTTTTCTATTTCAATTAATTTGGCATCTATGTCAAAGATACCTCCTTAACGCACCAAGGCGATCCATAAGACCTTTATAGTGGTCTGATGCTATGTTCATATCTCAAAATTTTGGTAAAAATACTATTCTTTTTTTGTCCGGGACAAGGAAGTGTTCCTTGATCTTCATTGTTGACTGTGCACACTTACAGAATGGGTGGTGGTATTTTCCCCTTGCCCAAATAGTATGCCTTTTAAAGGGGCACAGTCCGTATAATCCTTGCCATGGCATACTTTTACGTGATTGGCATTGGCCAGGATGTTGTTGGTAGGGTCAAAACCTTTCCATCCCACCCCCGGAATATGGGCCTCTGCCCAAGCGTGCATCTGTGTATCGCCGAAAAACCCTCCGTCTTGATTCAAATATCCTGAGACATATCTTGCTGGCACACCATGGTCTTTGGCAATGGCACAGAATAAATGGGTAAAATCTTGACAGACCCCTTTTCTCATATCCAGGACCTCCTTTAACGTGGTATGGACATCGGTTGCCCCGGGCGTATAATATATTTGGTCAAAGATCCAGCCGTTCAGTGCCAAGAGATTGTCAAAAATAGACTGCTCCCCATCAAAAGTGAACAAGGATGCTGCCGGTGATGGCAAGTGCGTTAAGTTGGTTCGTTTCAGGAACTGGTCAAAATCCACTTTATGGGTGAGTTGTGCCAATTGTTCGTATTCCCAAGAAATGGAGGCATTGGGAACAAAGCTGAACGGGTTGTCCTCCATTTTTAGAAAAGAAAACTTGGCCTTGAAAGTGATTTCCTTGAAAGGGTCCACGGAGTGGCACCTTAGTGTGCGAAACCCATAACCGTTATGGGAGAATTCCATTGGAAAGTGCATGGAGTTTTCAAAAGCTACCTGAACGTTTTTTTGGGAATTATCTTCCCAAGGTATGACCATGAATTGCCAATACGCCTTATCCACCCAATGTTCATAGGTGTTCTGGGCCGTATAGGTAATTTGGTATTCGTTGTACATGTGTGGCGCTAAGGTAGGGTATTTACACTGTTAATATTCAAAGAATTCTTCTTCAACCTTATTGCTGATTTCCGTAAGACTTCGCAAAATGTTGTCTATAAAGGATTTGATGTCCTGTTCTATCTCCTCAATATACTTAAATTCATATTCAGCGCGCACCCGGCCGATCAAGAAGGCGGTGGATTCTTTATTGTACCTTCTTTCCGGATTTATGATTTTTACGTGTTTATAGACCTGGTTCAAAGAATTCATCACCGATCTGGGGCAGTTGGGGTTGAGTATCAAAAACTCCAAGGTGGAAATACTAGTGGGCGTTTTTTTATAATAACGCCGCATCATATCATAGGATTCCGCACATTTTAGGAGGGTGGTCCACTCAAAGCTCTTGCTGAATTTGGACTCATAACTGCCTTGCGCCTTTAGGGCATCATTGTATTTAGCATTGATCATTCTGGTAATCTGCGTGGCGCGCTCAATATTCACTCCCATGAGAATGATGGCGTAAACGGCATCATGTAACAAGGTTCCGCGTATCTTTCCCCTTAGAATGGCGCTCATTTCCGTAACGTTCACGGTAAAATCATGGAGGCCATTTTTAACGAAGACCTCTTTGGGATAGGTGACCACGTAATGGTAAAACTTATTGATGGACTCGTAAAGTTCCGTTGAGATAAGATCTCTGGCACTATTGGCATTTTCCCGAGCCATCTTTACATTGTTAAGAATGGAAGAAGGGAATTCTGGATCAAGCCCTATGGAATAGAGCACGGATTCTTCGTCCACTCTCTTTTCGTCGTTCGTTTCCGGGGCGCCCACCATAAAGAGCATGGAGCGCAAGACAAATTGTCTGTCCTGCGAAGCCAGGTTGGGCGCATCCAACGAGGAAAAATAATTTACGTTCATATAGCGCGCTATATGTTCGGAACGTTCTATGTACCTGCCCATCCAGAACAGGTTATTGGCAACTCTTGCTAGCATATGATGTTATATTTTAAGTACCCAAGTATCTTTTGAACCTCCCCCTTGGGAGGAATTTACGATTAGGTTGCCCTTTTTTAGGGCCACCCTGGTGAGGCCTCCTTTTAGCACAAACTGCTTGTCCCTGCCTAACACGGTAAAGGTGCGCAGGTCTACGTGGCGCTGCTCAAAGGATTGGGTTTCGTCTATATAGGTGGGGTGTACGGAGAGGGACATAATGGGCTGGGCCACATATTTTCTTGGGTTCTGGCGTACTTCCTTCCGCACGGCATCCACTTGTTCATCCGTTAGTTTATTCCCTATGGAGATGCCGTAGCCCCCTGCTTCATCTACCGGTTTTATGACCAAGGTCCGGATATTTTCCAAAACGTACTCCAGTTCTTTGGGCCTACTGCAATGATAGGTATGCACATTGTTTAATATCGGTTCTTCCTTTAAGTAGTACTTAATGATCTCTGGCATATAGGTGTAAACCGCTTTATCGTCCGCCACCCCGGTGCCCGGAGCATTGGCCAAGGTCACATTGCCTTTTTTGTAGGCTGAGAATAGCCCGGGTACACCCAAAGAGGAATCCGCCTTGAATTCCAAGGGATCTAGAAAGAGGTCATCCACGCGCCTATAGATCACATCCACACGTTCCGGACCTTTGATTGTTTTCATGTAAACAAAATCATTTTCCACGAAAAGATCGCGCCCTTCCACCAGTTCCACACCCATGGTCTTGGCCAAATAGGAATGTTCATAGAATGCGGAATTGAACATGCCCGGGGTGATGACCACACAGGTGGGGACATCCACTCCCTTGGGCTTTGTGGATTCCAAAAGTTCCAAGAGGTTCTCCGCATAATCGGTGACGGTAAAGGTCTTGTAATGGTTGAAAACGCCAAAAAGCGCCCGCTTCAAGGCCGTTCTGTTGCAAATGACGTAACTCACCCCAGAGGGGCAGCGTATGTTGTCTTCCAGAACATAATACTGTCCGTCCGTGTGTTTAATGACATCGGTTCCGGATATATGGTTATAGATACCACCGGGCGGATCCACGCCCACCATTTGGTCCAGATAATTGGCAGAGGTGCTTATGAGGTCCAATGGCACTATGCCCTCTTTTAAGATGCGCTTGTCATGGTAAATGTCCCATAGGAAAAGGTTGAGTGCCCTACTGCGCTGTAAGGAGCCTTTTTCAATGACCTCCCATTCTTGGGGATCGATGATTCTGGGGAACAGGTCAAAGGGAAAGATCTTTTCCTGTACGGTATTGTCGCCATAAACCTGAAATGTGATGCCCTGGTTGAAAAAAGAGGCTTTGGCCTTGTTGTTGAGGTTCACATAATCCTGTATGCTATGCTGGCCGTAGAGTTCAAAAAGTGTTTGATAGACTTTTTTTATGCTTCCATCCTTCTCATGGAGTTCGTCCAAAAGTTGTGGGTTCCGCTGGTAGGAGGAAAAAATTTGACTCTCAATATTTTCCATTTGGATAGTTTTTTAAAAGATACGGCGATCTTACTGAAAAGGAGGTGGAAAAATCATAGAAATGGCCCCTTTTCATTGAAGTTCCCAAAAAAAACACGGATTATTTTTGAGAATCCAATAGGGTAAATAAAAGGACCTGCTTGGGCACCATTTAGGCTATTTTACCTAATTTTAACGCTGAACCAAACTCAAAAAAAAATGAAGTACCTGATCTTAACATGCCTTGCGCTCTGCTTGGTGAATCCTCTTGCCGCACAGTTTTCCGAAAAAAAGGGAGATTACCAAAAATTTGAAGGACTATATACCTTTTACCATGACCAAGAGGAAGGTAAAATGTATCTGGAAGTAGGGGAGCTAGAGAAGGAGTTTCTGTATGTCTACTCCTTGAGCAGCGGTATTGGCAGCAATGACATTGGCTTGGACAGGGGGCAATTGGGCAACGAACAGGTGGTCTATTTTCGTAAGGCCGACAATAAGTTGCTATTGGTACAGCCCAATTTGAAATACCGGGCCTTGACGGACAATGCACTGGAGGCCAAATCTGTGGAGCAGGCTTTTGCCAAGTCCATTTTGGGCGGATTTAAGATCGTGGAGGAAAAGAACGGGTCCTATATCATAGACATTACCCCGTTTTTAATGCGCGATGCACACGGTGTCTCCAATAGGCTGAGTCGCGCCGAACAAGGGAAATACAGTGTAGATGCGGAGAAAAGCGCTTTTGCACTGGAACGCACCAAGGCCTTTCCAAAAAACATAGAATTTGATGTTACCCTAACATTTAAAGGGAGTCCTACGGGCCAATATATCCGATCGGTAACACCAGAGCCCTCTTTGATTACGGTGGCCCAGCACCATTCCTTTATAGAACTGCCCGATGACGGTTACGAAAAAAGGGTGTTCGACCCCAGAAGTGGTTCATATCCGTTCTCTTATTACGATTATGCCACGCCTGTGGAGGAGTCTTTGATAAAACGCTACATTACCCGCCACAGGTTGGAAAAGAAAGACCCTGGAGCGGCCGTCAGTGAAGCTGTGGAACCTATTGTTTATTATTTGGACAATGGCACTCCAGAGCCCGTTAGATCGGCACTTTTGGAGGGCGGCAGATGGTGGAACCAGGCCTTTGAGGCCATTGGTTATAAGAATGCCTTTCAATTGAAGATGCTGCCCGATGATGCCGATCCGTTGGATGTGCGCTACAATGTCATTCAATGGGTGCACCGTTCCACGAGGGGATGGAGCTATGGAAGCAGCATCACGGACCCTAGAACGGGAGAGATCATCAAGGGCCATGTGAGTTTGGGCAGCCTTAGGATACGACAGGATTTTTTAATCGCCCAGGCCTTGATGAACAAACCCTTTGCTCAGAGTGATGCCAACAACAAGCCTATGTTGGATATGGCCTTGGCCCGCATCCGGCAACTGTCCGCCCATGAAATTGGGCATACCTTGGGCTTTTCGCACAACTTTGCGGCCAGTACCAATGGCAGGGCTTCCGTAATGGATTATCCACATCCGCAGTTCACCCTCAACAATGGGGAAATTGATTTTAGCAACGCGTATGACACGGGCATTGGGGAATGGGACAAGGTCACCGTGGCCTACTCCTATGCCGATTTCCCTGAGGATGAAGATGAACGTGAGGCGCTGAACCGTATTTTGGTAGGTGCACAAGATGCAGGGCTGCGGTATATTTCCGATCAAGATGCGAGGCCTCAGGGCGGTGCCCATGCCTTGGCCCATTTGTGGGACAATGGCAAGACCGTGAGCGATGAACTTCTGCATATGTTGGAAATGCGTAAGGTGGCCATTCAGAACTTTTCCATGGACAATATCCGCACCAATGAGCCCAATGCTGTCTTGGAAGATGTGTTCGCCCCCTTGTATTTTTTCCATCGGTACCAGACCGAAGCCACCACCAAAGTGGTAGGCGGTCTGGATTATAACTATGCCGTAAAAGGAGATGGACAGGTCACTGTAAAGGAAATTGATCGAGGTACACAGGAAAAGGCTTTGCAGGCCACGTTGACCACGCTGGATGCCGCCACCTTGGCCATACCCAAAGACAAATTGCCCCTTTTTCCACCAAGGGCCATTGGATATGGTAAGACCCGTGAATCCATAAACGGTAAAACTGGGGTGGCCTTTGATCCCCTGGCTGCTGCGGAAACAGCCGCCGATATGACCTTGGGCCTATTGCTCCATCCAGAACGCGCCTCTCGTTTGGTGGTTCAAAAAGCGTTGCATCCCAAGAACCTGAGCCTTGACGAAGTATTGCAAGGCTTGCTCAAGGCCACATTGTACAATGACCATAAGGATGCCTATATTCAAGAGGTTCAACAAACCGTAAACTTCAGGGTCCTGTTGCATATGATGCACTTGGCGCAGCACAAAGAGGTGCACCCCCAAGTGAATGCCGCGGCCCACAACGTACTGCAGCAGACCAAGACACAATTGCTCACGGGCGGAAAAAACCCCATTGCTGCGGAAATGGTACGGCGAATAGATCAATTCTTTGAAGAGCCCATGGATTTTGAGGTGGTTCCATCGCCCAAGATTCCAGATGGCTCGCCCATAGGCATGGATTGTTTCCATTAAATGCAAGACCATAATAGTAACCCTTATCGTTAGTCCTAAAGAACCGTGAAGATAAATTTGATCAGTGATACAGTGACCCGGCCCACCCCGGGCATGTTGGAGGCCATGATGTCCGCCAAAGTTGGCGATGATGTCTTTAAGGAAGACCCCACGGTAAATGCTTTGGAACATAAAGTGGCCCAACTTTTCAATAAGGAGGCGGCCTTATTTTTCCCCAGCGGTACCATGACCAACCAAACGGCCATTAAACTGCACACCCAGCCCGGGGAGCAGCTTATATGTGACAAATATGCGCACATTTATAATTATGAAGGCGGAGGGGTGAGTTTCAATAGTGGCGTTTCCTGCCGTTTGGTGGATGGGCACAGGGGTATGATGACGGCTTCCCAAGTAGAGGCGGCCATCAATCCGCCCGATTTTTACCATAGTCCGCTCACCAGTTTGGTCTGTATTGAGAATACAGCGAATAAAGGCGGGGGCTCTTGTTGGGACATGGCCGAGATCAAGAAGATCAAAGCGGTGTGTGAAAAACACCAATTGGGTTACCATTTGGATGGTGCACGGTTATGGAATGCCATGGTGGCAAAAGATGAAAGACCAGCGGATTACGGTGCCCTTTTTGATACGATCAGTGTTTGCCTCAGTAAAGGACTGGGCTGTCCAGTGGGGTCCTTGCTGGTAGGGTCAGAAGAAATGATGCAGCAGGCGCTCCGCATTCGCAAGGTGCTGGGCGGGGGCATGCGCCAAGCCGGCTATTTAGCTGCTGCGGGCATCTACGCCTTGGACCATCATGTGGAACGTTTGGCAGAAGACCATAGAAGGGCCAGGGAAATTGGTGCCTTGCTGGAGAAACTTTCCTTCGTAAAAAAGGTAGAGCCCATTGACACGAACATCATTATTTTTGAAATTGATCAAGCGTATATGACAGACCCTGTGTTTGTCGAGAAACTCAGGGCCCAAGAGGTGTACCTTATCGGTATGGGACAGGGGAAATTAAGAATGGTGACCCATTTGGACTATACGGAAGATATGCACAAAGCGCTTTTTACCCTTTTGAAAAAGTTATAGCTGTGGCAAATCCTTGACCTGTGCCAAACTGCCCTGAAAGTTTTTAATACCGTTTTCCATACCGGCTTCGGAACCATAGAGCCCACTCTGGCCAATGGTCTTGCCTGCTGTATCCTTAAGGTCAAAAAGGAACTTACCGTCAAAATTAGTGCGCCGTTCAATTTTCTGTGCTTCCGGCTGGCTCTCGCAGAGATGTTTCAAAGTGTCCTGAATCTCCTTTTTACTGGTAAAGGGAATGCTGTGCAATAACTCCCTTCCCGTCTTGGACTGTACCACAAAGATGTATTCGTCCTCATTTTTCTTAACCCGTATCATAGCCCCGTTTTTCCCTAAAGTTAGGAAATTTATTGGTGGTGCGCACGGAAGCCGGTCATTTAAAAAGTCCGTCCATTCCAGGGATGTTGGGCATACCCTCCTTGGCCACTGCGGCAAGCTCTGCCTCATTGACCTCGGTGGCTTTCTTTATGGCCTTGTTCAAGGTCATTATTAAAAAATCCTCCAATTGTTCCTTATCTTCCAAAAGCGCATCGGCAATGGCTATTTTTTTGATTTCCCTGTTGGCCGTGATTTCAACGGCGACCAATTCATCGGCTGATTTTTCGGAGAGGATCACCGTATCCATACGTTTTTTGGTCTCCTCCACTTTTTTTTGGGTTTCCTTCAATTTGCCCATCATGCCCATCATATCACCAAACATACTTTTTGTTTTAAAAGATTATACGGGGTAAAAGTACTAAATTGTGCGATCATGAAATTAAGCAAAGCCATATGGGGAAATACGGAATTTTCTTTTTAGGATGTCTTATTTTTGCAGGCTCTTGCCAAACCAAGAAGACTGATATGAGTAAGCCAATGGCACCAAAGGCCAAAAAAATACGAAAAGAGCTTCCAAAGCATGATGATGTTCGTGTTGATGATTATTATTGGATGAACGATAGGGAAGATCCAGAAGTGATCGCACATTTAGAGGCTGAAAATGTTTATTATGCGCAAATGACCGCGCATACCGATGCATTTAAGCATTCGCTCTTTGAGGAAATGAAAGCCAGGATAAAGGAAGATGATGCTTCCGTTCCCTATAAACAAAATGGCTACTGGTACATAACCAAGTATGAAACAGGCAAGGAATATCCCATATATTCCAGAAAAAAAGATACGTTGGATGCCGAGGAGGAAATCTTATTTGATTGTAATGAAATGGCCCAAGGGCATGAATTTTTCAAATTGTCCAGTTTCTCCATTAGTCCGGACAACACCATGGCCGCTTTCTCTGTGGATACCGTATCTCGCCGAAAATATACCTTACAGATCAAAAACCTGAAAACGGGAGCAATATTGGCGGATAAGGTGGACAATACCGCCGGTAATGCCGTATGGGCAGATGATAACAAGACCCTTTTTTACAGCAAGCAGGATGATGTCACCTTAAGGTCTGATAAAATCTTCAGGCACACCTTGGGCCAGTTGACAGATGATGTCCTGGTCTTCCATGAAACCGATGAAACCTTTGGTACCGGGGTCTATAAATCAAAATCAAAAAAATACATCATCATTGTCTCCTATAGTACGCTTACCACGGAATATCAAATACTAAGGGCGAATGATCCAGAAGGAGCTTTCAAGGTGTTTCACCCCAGAACTAGGGGGCTGGAATATTCAATATCACATTACGGTCAGGATTTTTATGTGTTGACCAATAAGGATGGCGCCACCAATTTTAAATTAATGAAAGTATCCGAAGAGAACACCCACGCGGATCATTGGCAGGAGTTCATCCCCCATAGGGAAGATGTGCTACTGGAGGGAATTGATATTTTTAAAAATTTCTATGTCCTATCTGAACGGAAAAATGGACTGAATGAACTGAAAATCGTCCGGTGGGATGGTTCAGATAGCTATTATCTGCCCTTCAATAGCGAAACCTATACCGCCAACACAAGTACCAATCCTGATTTTGACACCCCTATTTTACGGTATACCTACAATTCCCTGACCACACCCAGTTCTGTGATTGATTATAATATGGAGACGAAGGAGTGGGAAGTGAAAAAGGAACAGGAGGTGCTGGGGGGTGTATTTGATAAGGCCAATTACAGGGAAAAACGAATTTGGGCCACTGCCAGAGATGGGGTCAAAGTGCCCATGTCGCTGGCGTACCACAAGGATACGGAGCTCAATGCCACCACGCCCATACTGCAATACGGGTATGGTTCCTACGGACTTACCTTAGATCCTTACTTTTCTACAGTGCGGCTAAGTCTGTTGGACAGAGGTTTTGTATATGCTATTGCCCACGTACGGGGAAGTGAATATATGGGCCGCACATGGTATGAAAACGGTAAGCTGCTGCATAAGCGAAATACCTTTACAGATTTCATAGACTGTTCAAAACACCTCATTGCCAAGAATTACACAAGTCCTGAGCATTTATATGCCATGGGTGGTTCTGCTGGCGGACTGCTAATGGGCGCCATCATCAACATGGCGCCTGAGCTGTACCATGGTATTGTGGCCGCTGTTCCTTTTGTGGATGTCGTTACCACCATGTTAGATGAATCCATACCGCTTACCACGGGCGAGTATGACGAGTGGGGCAACCCTGGGGAAAGGGAGTATTATGACTACATAAAGAGCTACTCCCCCTATGACAATGTGGTTGCTGGGCCGTATCCCAATATGTTGGTGACCACCGGCCTGCATGACTCACAAGTACAATATTTTGAGCCAGCAAAATGGGTTGCAAAATTGCGGGAACTAAAAACCGATGATAACCTATTGCTGATGGATGTTAACATGGAGGCAGGCCACGGTGGGGCTTCCGGTCGTTTTGAGGCGCTCAAGGAGACCGCCAGGGAGTATGCGTTTTTATTGGATTTGGAATCCAAAGCCCAATAATAAAAAAAATAGTAGCTTTGTAGCAAATTTTCAATAGTACCGTAGAAGTGTTGAAAACCTAAATTGAGTATTCCGCTTATGGAAAATAAAATCAAAGCTTACAACAACCTCTTGGAACTTGTGGGCAACACCCCGTTGGTTAAACTCAACCGAATCACCAAAGAATTTACCGGAAATTTCTATGCCAAGTTAGAGGCCTTTAATCCAGGGCATTCCGCTAAGGACAGGATTGCCTTGCATATCATTGAGGAGGCGGAAAGAAAAGGCCTATTGACCCCAGGTAGCACCATAATAGAGACCACCTCTGGCAATACGGGCTTTAGCATAGCCATGGCCAGTATCATTAAGGGCTATGAATGCATATTGGCGGTGAGTTCAAAATCATCCAAAGATAAAATAGACATGTTGCGCTCCATGGGCGCCAAGGTATATGTTTGTCCGGCTCACGTGAGTGCGGACGATCCCCGTTCCTATTATGAGGTGGCCAAACGTCTGCATCAAGAGTTGGACGGGTCTATCTACATCAACCAATATTTCAACGAACTTAATATCGCGGCCCATTACAGATCCACCGGTCCGGAGATCTGGGAACAGACGGGTGGGCAGATCACCCATTTGGTGGCATGTAGCGGTACAGGGGGCACAATATCCGGCACGGCACGGTTTCTAAAGGAACAAAACCCCAACATTAAAGTCATAGGGGTGGATGCCTATGGGTCCGTGCTCAAAAAATACCATGAGACGCGAAAATTTGATGCCAATGAGATCTATCCTTATCGTATTGAGGGTCTAGGCAAAAACCTGATTCCCGGTGCCACCGATTTTGATAGCATAGATGAATACATCAAGGTGACCGATTCGGAAAGTGCGCACATGGCCCGGGAAATCTCCAAAACAGAAGGTATTTTTGTAGGCTACACCAGTGGTGCGGCCACCCAGGCTCTAAAGCAATTGAACGAGCGTCATGTTTTTGACGAAAACAGTAACGTAGTGGTCATTTACCCTGATCATGGGTCTAGGTACATGAGCAAAATCTACAGTGATGCATGGATGGAAGACCAAGGTTTTCTCAACACAAATACGGTGGAAGAAACCCATGAAATTCAGTTCATAAAATAAGATTACTTTCCTCAAAATAAACATAGTGGGCCTTGAGCCCACTTTTTTTTGTCGCCAAATAAAGTTATGAATCCTACCTAAAAATATTTACTTTTGCACCTAGAACCAAAGTAGTTTATGAGAGATTTATTTGAAAGGATTATTGAGAATAAGGGTCCATTGGGCAAGTGGGCTTCACAAGCGGAAGGCTATTTTGTATTCCCTAAATTGGAAGGTCCCATTTCCAACAGAATGCAATTTCAAGGCAAGGATGTGATCACGTGGAGCATTAATGACTACTTGGGCCTGGCCAATTTGCCAGAAATCAAAAAGGTAGATGCGGAAGCAGCTGCAGAGCATGGTGCGGCCTTCCCCATGGGGGCCAGGATGATGAGCGGCCATACGGATTTTCATGAGCAGTTGGAAAGGGAACTCGCCACATTTGTGAACAAAGAGGCGGCCTATCTTCTTAATTTTGGTTACCAAGGCATAATGTCTGCCATAGACGCCCTAGTGGCCAAAGATGATATCATTGTGTATGATGTGGATTCCCATGCTTGTATTATAGATGGGGTGCGTTTGCATATGGGCAAGCGCTTTACCTTTAAGCACAATGATGTGGAAAGTCTGGAAAAGAACCTGGAGCGTGCCACGAAAATGGCCGAACAGACCGGAGGTGGTATTTTGGTCATCTCAGAAGGTGTTTTCGGCATGCGGGGGGAACAGGGTAAATTGAAGGAGATCGTAGCGCTAAAGAAGAAATATAATTTCCGTTTGCTTGTTGACGATGCCCATGGTTTTGGAACATTGGGCAAAACAGGAGCCGGGGCAGGAGAGGAGCAGGGCGTGCAAGATGACATTGATGTCTATTTTGCCACCTTTGCTAAATCCATGGCCAGTATTGGGGCCTTTTTGGCGGCGGATAAGGAAATCATAGATTACCTGAAATACAACTTGCGCTCGCAGATGTTCGCCAAGTCGCTGCCCATGATCTACGTAAAGGGTGCCTTAAAGCGTTTGGATATGTTGCGCACGCAGCCAGAGCTAAAGGCAAAGCTCTGGGAAAATGTAAATGCCCTACAAAATGGACTTAAGGAAAATGGGTTTGATATTGGCACGACCACTAGTTGCGTCACCCCTGTCTATTTGAACGGAAGCATACCAGAGGCCATGGCCTTGGTAAAGGATCTACGTGAAAACTACGGTATATTCTGTTCTATTGTGGTGTACCCGGTAATCCCCAAGGGTTTGATTCTCTTGCGTATGATTCCTACCGCCACCCATACCCTGCAGGATATTGAAGAGACCCTGGCCGCTTTCTCGGCCATTAGGGAACGTTTACAGAATGGAACGTATAAGCGGTTGTCCGCTGCTGTTGCTGCCGCAATGGGAGAGTAACCACGGCCTAAATTGGATAAAAAAAAACCCAGACCATAACAAGGTTTGGGTTTTTTCTTAAAGGTCCTTTGTATAGGTCCTTCTGCGCTTGTAGACCACCGGATCAAAGTGCTTCCACATTTGTTTAATGGCCACATTTTCCTCAAGTTCTGGGGTTCTGTAGCACATCTCTATGCCTTTTTCGGTGAACGTTTTATAGTACTCATTGAAAATAATGGCGGTGACCCCTTTGTTCTGGTATTCCGGTTGAATACCGATCAAATAAAAAATGACATCCTTACTCTCTTTTTTGGCCTTCATCAAATGATAGATGCCCCAAGGAAAAAGTTTGCCCTTGGCCTTTTGCAAAGCCTTTGAAAACGCGGGCATGACAATGGCAAAAGCAATGAGCTTATCATTTTTGTCCTTGATGAACTTAATGTATTCCGGATTGATGAAACTAATGTATTTTTTCTTGAAATAGGCCTTTTGCACAGGGGTGATCGGCACAAAGGAAGACAGCTTGGCATAGGTGTTGTTGAAGAGGTCGAACATTTCATCTGCCAAGGGCAATACCTCTTTGGTTTTTGTGAAGTTCACCTCCCTAAGACCATAGCGCCTCTTTACGAGGTCATTGAGTTTTGTGAAAAGGGCGGGGTCTGCATTCTTCGCCGGAAATTTATTTTCCATGTATTCCTTTTCCTTCACAAAGCCCAAGCGTTCGTAGTGCGCGGCATAATAGGGATGGTTGTACCATGTAACCATGGTGCCTATGTGGTCAAAACCCTCCACGAGCACGCCCACTTTGTCTAAATTGGAAAAACCAACCGGGCCTTCCATATAAGCCAGTTGGTTGGCCACGCCTATTTCCGCCACCTTGTTCAAAAGTGCTTCGGAGACCGCGGGGTCGTCTATAAAATCAAACCAGCCGAAACGCATCTTTGGGATGTGCTGCTGTCTTACCTCCAACCAGTTGATGATCGCGGCTACTCGGCCCACGACCTTTTGCTCCTTGTAGGCTAGGAAAAAATGGGCCTCGGCATCTTTGAACACCGGGTTTTTAGAAGTATCGAAACTTTCCAGTTCATCATTTATAATAGGGGGCACCCAATAGGGAGAGTCCTTATACAGACCAAAAGGAAAGGTGACGAATTGCTTCAGTCCCTTTTTGGAGCTGACCTCTTGTATGGTGATCATTGACGTTCTTTAAGACCTCAATATTAGCTATATTATTCTATACTTGAAAGGGACATGAAATAATTGGCGGTATTGGATCCACTTTAGAACTCAATTTCGGAACTATTGGATTTCTTTTTGTTCTTTTGGGCTTTTTTCAACTTGCGCAATTGTTTTTTTGATGGTCCCAAGTCTATATCCTCAGCGCCGTTGCCCCGATTCCTATCCTTACGTTGTTTCTTCATGGCCTTCTTATCAATGTTGCCACCGTTCTCACCGGCATTTTGGTCCTCAATGGGGACCAGTTTGTCCTTATGGAAGTCAAAGCGGTAAGAGCCTCCCAAATTGACGAACAACCGGGCAGGGGTGTTTTTGAAACTAGCGCCCATGTTCATGTCCACCTGTATGTTGTCATCCAGTAAATGGGCAATGCCCCCACGTAAAAGCAGATCGGAGTAACGCTCACTATCTATGCCTTGGTGCTCCAAAAAGAAACTCCATTTAGGATTCCGAAAGGCGTGGGATAAGGAGATGAGATAGCTCAGTTCCGGGTCCTCCGTTCCAATCCGGTCATAGGCCACATTGGTGATCAGGACAAAACGGGGAGTAAGCCTACTCTGGGTGGCCAACATGCCCCTTGGGGAAATGGTAGGGTCTCCCACATAGTAGGGATTGTCCCCAAGTACAAAATTGGCACCGCCGTACAGTGATATGGCCGGTAGGAGGTTTTTTATCTGAAATTTATTATTGGCCCGCCAGCTATATAGATTGGGCTTGTTCCGTTCCGGGTTCTTGTAGGGGTCGTATATCAAAAACTTCAATCCCAACCGATTTCTGGAAAAGTCGCGCCGTTTGGCCTCAATATCGAAATTATTGAAAAGAATATCCTGGTCTTGAAAGGAGACCTCGTAGTTGACCTCCAATTGTTCAAAGAGCAGGCCATAGCGTAGGGAGAGGTCAGTACCCCATAGGTCGGACTGTGAATTGAGCAGGTTGTGGTCCCTTTGTTCATAAAATAGACCAAATTCTGCCTGCACCACATTTTTGCCCACCGCGTAGGCGCTGACGGACAATCCCGGCCTGTTGCTATTGATGACATCCGTATACTGCGAAGCGGCCTGGAAAGGGAGCAGTGCGGCGCAGCTAATGAGGAGAATGGTTATATGATTCAATGTGAAGACCTTGGTCATGAAGACTACTTTATAATTATTTTAATACTTTCAACCCACTAATACAACGTGAGAATTGTATTTTTGATATACAGGACTTTAATAAATGACTTTTTTAAAAACAATCCTCTTTATCCTATTGGGATACTATCTACTAAAGATATTGGCCCGATTTTTTGCGCCTAAAATACTCAGTTACGCCGCAAAGCGCACAGAGGCCCACTTTCGGGAGACCTTTGCTGGTTTTGAACAGAGCGAAGGCAAGGATGAGCAGCAGGTAGGGGACGTCATCATAGAAAAAAAGACCATAGCTAAAAAATCCCATTCTGAAAAAGTAGGGGAATATGTGGATTTTGAAGAAATAGACTAGTTATCTTTGCGTAGCGCAACCAGATACTATTCCATGAAAAAAGGACTTCCTCTTCTTTTTAGAAACTTTTTTGTCATCGTTTTCTTTTTGGTGGTAGCACTGGTCTATTTTCATCCGGTATTGCAGGGAAAGGTCATCTTTCAACAGGATATTGCCCAATATACGGGCATGGCCAAGGAACAAAATGATTTCAGGAAACGGACGGACACGGAACCGTACTGGACCAATCGTGCCTTTGGAGGCATGCCCACATACCAATTGGGAGCCAATTATCCCCATGATTATATAAAGCAATTAGACCGTTACCTTCGTTTTCTACCGCGGCCCGCAGACTATCTTTTTCTTTATTTTATTGGTTTCTACATTCTTTTATGCTGTCTTAAGGTAGACTACAGATTGGCCATTGTTGGAGCGCTGGCCTATGGTTTTTCCACCTACCTTATCATTATCATCGGCGCCGGGCATAATGCCAAGGCCCATGCGCTGGCCTATTTGCCCTTGGTACTGGGGGGCATTATCTTGGTCTTTCGTAAAAAATACCTTTGGGGCTTTATTTTAACAGCGTTCGCCATGGCCTTGGAGATTGTGGCGAACCACTACCAGATGACCTATTATTTTATGCTGTTGGTCTTGGTGCTGGGCACTGTCTTTCTGGTGGATGCCATCCGCAAAAAATACCTGAAACATTTCTTTACCTCTGTAGGACTCTTGCTCTTGGCCGTTACTCTGGGTATTGCGGTGAACGCCACCAGTCTCATGGCCACCAAGGAATATGCGGACTGGAGCACGCGGGGCAAGAGCGACCTGACCATTGCACCAGATGGTTCCCCAAAAGAAACGACCGAAGGGCTGAACAAGGCGTATATCACCCAATGGAGCTATGGCATTGCAGAATCCCTTAACCTTTTTGTCCCCCGGCTTTTTGGAGGGGCCAGTCAGGAAAATTTAGGAGAGGATTCAAAATCCTTCCAATATTTGGTGGATAAGGGACTGCCCAGAAGCAGTGCGCTGGATTTTGTAAGTGGCCTGCCCCTGTATTGGGGAGACCAGCCAGGGACCTCAGGACCCGCCTATCTTGGTGCGGTCATCTTTTTTCTGTTCCTTTTGGGCCTTTTCCTCGTCAAGGGCAAACACAAGTGGTGGTTGTTATTTGGAACAGTACTCTCCTTGGTGCTGTCTTGGGGCAAGAACTTCAGTGTGCTTACAGATTTTATGATCGATTATTTTCCGCTCTATGATAAATTCAGGGCGGTCTCTTCCGTTCAGGTCATCTTGGAGCTTTGTGTGCCAATTTTGGCCATGCTAGCGGTAAAGAAGCTCTTCAGTTCAAAAGTACCTGAAAAAGATAAGTACATGGCATTGAAATATGCCACCGGCTCTATTGTGGTCTTGGGCGTGGGCCTTTTCCTTTTAAAGGGTACTTTTAGTTTTATAGGGGCGGCAGATGAACGCTTACGCATGACGGGCCTAGAGGAATTGCCCGCCATGTTGCGGTTGGATAGGAAAGCCGTGTACACCAGTGACCTATTGCGTTCCCTTGTATTTTCCTTACTGGCCGCTGCACTTCTTTGGCTGTATTTGAAGAAGAAGCTCAAGACCAATATGATCATTCTGGTGCTGGGGGTGCTGGTCGTTTGGGATTTGGTGGGCGTAGACCGCCGTTATGTGAACCAAGACGATTTTGTGGCGAAAAGAGCCATGTTGGAGCCCTTTCAGCCCACGTCTGCGGACAAGTCCATCTTACAAGATGAAGGTGTTTTTAGGGTCTTTGACCAAACTGATGGTTTCGACTCTGCCAAGACGGCCTATTTCCACCAGAGCATTACAGGGTACCATGCGGCCAAACCCGCTCGGATGCAGGATCTTTTTGATTTTCACGTGTATAAAGGCAACTTGGCTGTCTTCAACATGCTCAATGTAAAATATGTGGTTCAGCAAGACAATGAAGGCAATCCCATACCCTTGGAAAACCCCAATGCCAACGGCAATGCTTGGTTTGTGCAGAAATTGTTGGAAGTAGATACCGCCAATGATGAGATAATGGCGCTTGACACCTTGGAGACCGCTACCACGGCCGTGGTGAATAGCCGCGAGTTCAAGAATATAAACAGGTTTGACTATCAACTGGACTCCACAGCGGTAATCGCCCTTACGGATTATGCCCCAAATGAATTGAGGTATGTGTCCAAGAACCCCAATGCGGGGGTGGCCGTGTTTTCCGAGATGTACTATCCCCAAGGATGGAATGCCTATATTGATGATAGCCCAACACCCCATTTCCGGGTGAATTATGTATTGCGCGCCTTAAAGATACCTGCTGGGGACCATACGATCGTCTTCAAGTTTGAGCCCACCGTGGTAGCACAGGGCAGTGCCATTGCTTTGGGAAGTTCAATCTTATTGGTGCTGATCATACTTGGGGGCGTGGGCTACACGTTCATGGCATCCAGAAAAGAGGAGCGCCCGTCATGAGAAAGGTTTTGGTCATTGCCTACTATTGGCCTCCTGCTGGAGGTCCTGGAGTACAACGATGGCTGAAATTCCTAACCTATCTGCCCGCACATGGCATAACGCCCATACTCTATCTACCTGAAAATCCGCACTACCCCATAACCGATCCCACGCTGCTGAAGGAGGTGCCCACGGATTTGAAGATTTATCGTTTGCCCATTGCGGAGCCCTATGGGCTGGCCCGTCTTTTTTCTAAAAAGAAAACGGCGCGTATCAGTTCGGGGATCATCCAAAAAGAGCGGAAACAATCCGTATTGGAGAAGTTTTTTCTTTGGGTAAGGGGCAACTTTTTTATTCCGGATGCGCGAAGATCATGGATCAAACCTTCCATAGCCCATCTAAAGGACATCATTGCCATGGAACAGGTGGATACCCTGATTTCCACAGGGCCACCGCACAGTTTGCACCTCATTGCACTGGGGCTCAAAGAGCAACTGGGGCTCCGGTGGATCGCTGATTTCAGGGATCCGTGGACCACTATTGGCTATCATGGGAAATTAAGGCTCACCCAGGCCGCACAGCAAAAACATGAAGCTTTGGAAAAGAAGGTCCTTCAAGGGGCCAGTCACATTGTAGTGACCAGCTATACCACGCAAAAGGAGTTTCAAAAGAAGACGGACGTGCCCATTACGGTAATCACCAATGGGCATGATGTGGAACCTACAAATGAAAAGGTACGCTTAGATGATGCGTTCACACTATCGCACATAGGCTCCCTGCTCAGTGGCCGTAATCCGAGGACTTTATGGCAGGTCCTGTCTGAACTGAACAGGGAGGTGGAAGGATTTCAAGAGGATTTTGAACTACAACTTGCCGGTGTGGTGAGTGAAGAGGTGATGGAAGACCTGGAAGACTACGGGCTTAGGCCCCAGACGAAGGTCATGGGCTATGTAGATCACGGCCACGCGCTGCGCTTACAACAGCAAAGCCAACTCTTGCTATTGGTGGAAATCGATTCCGAGGAGACCCAAGGCATCATTCCCGGGAAGCTCTTTGAATACCTCGCCTCAAAAAGGCCCATCATTGCCATAGGGCCCAAGAAATGGGATGCCGAGCGTATTATTCTGGACAGTGGGGCTGGTACCATACACCGCTACGAGGATCATAATGCATTAAAAAACCTATTTTTAGCATATTATTCAGCATACAAAAAGGGCCAGTTGACGTTGCGGCCCTCAGATCCACAGCGGTTTTCAAGACAGAGACTGACCAAGGAATTAGCAGAGATCATCTAATGGGCATTGTATTCAAACAATCATTACAGAACACTGTGGTCACCTATTTTGGGTTTGTCATTGGGGCCATTAATACCTTGGTCCTCTATACCCGCTTTATGAAGGACGCGGATTATGGACTTGTTCAGGTAGTCCTATCGGTATCTGCCGTACTTATGCCCCTGCTTTCCTTTGGTGTCCCCAATGCCTTGGTGAAGTTCTATTCTGGTTTTGATCGTTCGGAACAGGGTCATTTTCTCAACCTCATGTTGGTGCTGCCCCTTTTGTTCATCTTGCCCATTGCTTTACTGAGTTTTTTGGCCAATGAGGCCATAGGCAATCTATTGGCTAGGGAGAACCCCGTGGTGCGCCATTACGTTTGGCATATCTTTCTAATAGGGATGGCCATGGCCTATTTTGAGGTTTTTTATGCTTGGGCACGGGTCTACCTCCGTTCCGTGTTCGGTAATTTCATGAAAGAGATCTTCTGTAGGGTAGGGCAGTCCGTGCTCTTGGTGTTGCTGGTGGTTGAGGCCATAGATGTGCCCATGTTCCTTAGGGCTTTAGTGGGGCTTTACCTGCTCAGGACCTTGGTCATGAAATTATATGCCTTTAAAATAAGACCTCCGGTACTTTCTTTAGCACTTCCTGAAAATACAAGGGCCATCCTTACCTACAGTCTTCTGATCATTCTTGGTGGTTCCACGGCCATGGTCTTGTTGGAGGTGGATAAAGTGATGCTCAATAATTATTTGAAAATTGAAAACGTTGCGTATTACGGGGTAGCCGGTTTTATTGCCATGACCATAGCGGTTCCCTCGCGCGCCATGCACCAGATTACCTACCCCCTTACGGCCGAATACCTGAACCGTAAGGACCTGGTTTCACTGGAAAACCTTTACCACCGTAGTTCATTAACACTTTTCAGCATCTCTGGGTGGTTGTTTTTGTTGATCATATTGAATTTGGAGGATATGTACCAATTATTGCCCAAAGGCTATGGCGAAGGGGTTTTCATTGTCTTTTGGCTGGGACTCGCAAAATTGTTCGATGCGCTTTTAGGCAATAACAATTCCATTTTATATAACTCCAATTATTACCGCAGTATTTTGATCTTAGGGGTCTTGTTGGCCTTCATGGCCATTGCGTTCAATATGTGGCTTATTCCCCATTGGGGCCTCAATGGGGCGGCCCTCGCCAGTTTTTCGGCCTTTTTCATCTATAATACACTTAAAATTGGATATGTGAGGGCCAAGTTCAACATGGTTCCCTTCGGGAAGGGGACCACGAAAATTGTGGCTTTACTCTTATTGTTGGGGGCTCTGTTTTATTTTGTGCGCTTCCCATTTCATCCCATCTTGAACATGGTCCTAAAGGGTTCCTTGATCACCTTGGCCTATTTTGGATTGATGTACCGCTTTAAAATATCCGAAGACCTGTACCTACTACTGGCCAAGTACCTTAAGAACTAAATCAGCTACCATTCAAAAGCATCATTCCCTTAAGACATAAGGATATGTTGGTGCCCATACACATTGGCTGTGGTACCGCCGAGCATTTGATATGCGCAAAAAAAAGCCCCGTAGTGGACGAATCCACCACGGGGCTAAACAACTAACCAACCTAAAAACTATCTTTCATTGTCCAAAAAAGGACATATGGTACGATCTACTGTCTGTTACGACTCCGTGCAGTGGCCGAACGGGAAGTACTATTGCTCCTGGGGGCCGCTTTGTTTACCGATCTACTCCTTGTAGTACTACTAACCGTTGATCTAGACCTGCTAGGAGCCTTGACCGCATTTCTACGGACGTTGTTCTGTGTCCGTTTTTGTGCCACGCTTCTGGTTGCGCTATTTTGCGCTTTGCGGACGGAAGAACTTCTGTCCACCGGTCTTTTGTACGTTGTGGTACTCCGGGTTACAGTCGTACTTCTTGGGGTACGGGTCACTTCCCTTTTTGTTACGCTTCTGTTGGCATTGCCCCTAACGGAGGCATTGCTTCTCTTCACCGAGGCCGTACTTCTTTGGTTTACCGCACTCCTGCTTCTGTTGGCATTGCCATTGGAGCGTAGGGCCTTTCCATTTTCCGTACGTCCTCTGGACGCTACGGTATTTCTGCTGTTGGCCGTATTGCGGTTAGACCTTACCCTGTTGTCCCTAAGGGCCACACGCTTATCGTTTCTATAGATGGTGGCACGTTCCCTGCGCACATTGTTGAACCTGTGTTCTCTGCCAATTTGGGCATATGCTCTTCTTATATTGTTTCTATAAGGCCTGTACCAAGTATACCTAAAGGGCGTATAGAACCTTCTATAAGGCGTGTTCCAAACGTTGTGGAACCCAAGGACCGGTCTGGCAAACCACCTATGAAAGGGGCTGAACACATACCGTCTGTTATAGATATTGATGAAACCGGTATGATGGCTAAAAACCCCACCGTTGTAAAAGATATTGAGGCCGCCCAACCTACGGACCAATCCGTTGTTATAGGATACGTTGATATTGCCTATCTGTGCCACCCTACCAAAGTGGTCGTAAAAGACAGGTACGTTCTCTACTTGGATCACAGCACCAAAATCATCGAACTGTACAAAGGGGTTATAATCGAAACCTGAATTGAAGGTGATACCGACGTTCCCCATACGGGCGCCGACACCTACATTAACACGGTTATCAATGTAAAAATCGAACTCCCCGTCTGGAAATACGGAAAATGTGATGCCATCCTCTACAAAGATGAAGGCGTTTCCGTTGTTAAAGTTGACGGTTGCAACCTTATCCTCAGCTATTGCGGCATTGACCATCACTGTGCCAAAAAGTACCGCTGTCATAATGAGTGCTAACTTTTTCATGATATAAGGTTTTAAACCTGCCCAAGGACAGGTGGGTTATGAATGCAATTATTCGCATTCCCCAAGTATATTACAAACAGCGTGCCAAAAAAGATTAATATTATGTAATATCATGAAAATCATATAGTTGCATTTAAAATTTAAGAAGGAAAGGACATGGTGAATCGCAAAATTCTCCTTAAATCTGGGAGGTATGTTCTTTTTTTACCCTATTTACAAGGTAGGGCCATTGCGCATAGCAAAAGTCAGTGAGGGTGCCGTGGGTCAGGGTAGTTTGGCCATTAAGTAAGCCGCCGTAAAAGATTCCTTATGCTTTGCCACCTCTTCAGGCGTACCACTGGCCATGAGCTGACCACCCTTTTCGCCCCCATCGGGCCCTAGGTCTATGATATGGTCCGCACATTTAATAAGGTCTATATTGTGCTCAATGACCACGATGGAATGCCCTTTTTTAATGAGGGCACTGAACGATTTCAACAACTTCTTGATGTCGTGAAAGTGAAGGCCCGTAGTGGGCTCATCAAAGATAAAGAGGGCCTTGTCCTTCGTAGTACCTTTTACCAGAAAAGAGGCCAGTTTAATGCGTTGGGCCTCCCCACCGGAAAGGGTAGAGGAAGACTGCCCAAGGGTCACATACCCCAAGCCCACATCTTGTAATGGTCTCAGTTTGGAGACGATTTTGGCTTCACCGCCCTCACCAAAGAAATGTATGGCATCATCTATGGTCATGTTAAGGACGTCATCTATGTTCTTATGGTTAAAGGTGACCTCCAGCACATCTTTCTTAAAGCGCTTGCCGTGACAGGTGTCACATTCCAAATGCACGTCTGCCATAAACTGCATCTCAACGGTGATTTCACCCTCGCCCTTGCATTTTTCGCATCGGCCGCCGTCCACATTAAAGGAAAAGTGCTTGGCTTGGTAGTTCCTGATCTTGCTCAATTTTTGACCGGCGTACAGATTACGGATATCATCATAGGCCTTTATATAGGTGACCGGGTTGGAGCGGGAAGATCGCCCAATGGGATTTTGGTCCACGAACTCCACATGTTTTATATGCTTATAATTGCCCGTTACACTGGTATATTGGCCGGCTTTCTCACCATATCCGCCCGTTTCCTTAAGTAATATGGGGTAGAGTAATTTGCTCACCAAGGTACTCTTGCCACTGCCCGATACACCGGTGACCACCGTAAGGACATCCAAGGGAAATGTGATGTCGATATTTTTCAGATTGTTCTCCCTGGCACCCTTAATGGTGATGCTGTGCTTTGACGTGCTACGTTCTTTGGGTACCGCAATCTCCATAGTGCCATTTAGGTAACTGGCGGTAAGCGATGTGGAGTTCAGGACCGCGGATAAGGTGCCTTGGGCCACCACTTGCCCACCATGGGTGCCCGCCTCAGGACCTATGTCAATGACCTCATCTGCCGCTTTCATGATATCCTCATCATGTTCCACAACAATGACCGTATTGCCCAGATCCCGCAGGGAGAGCAGTACTTCTATAAGGTTTTCCGTGTCTTTTGGGTGAAGGCCAATACTGGGTTCATCTAAAATGTACATGGAACCCACAAGGCTGCTTCCCAAGGAAGTGGCCAGATTGATACGCTGGCTCTCCCCTCCGGACAGCGTGTTGGATTTTCTGTTGAGCGTCAAATACCCCAGGCCCACTTTATGGAGAAAGCCCAATCTTGTTTTTATCTCATGTAAGAGTCGCTTTGCAATGTGCAGCTCGTTATCCGTTAGTTCCATGGCATCGAAAAAAGCAATGAGCTTTTCTATGGACATCCCCACCAAGGTGGTTATAGGGGTGCCGCCCACCTTTACATAATCGGTTTCGGGCCGTAACCTTTTCCCCTTGCACACACTGCAACGGGTCTTTCCACGGTACCGGGAGAGCATGACCCTGTTCTGTATTTTATAGCTTTTTTCCTCTAGGGTATCAAAAAATTTGTGCAATCCTATAAAATGGTCGTTGCCCTCCCATACCAATTGTTTTTGTTCCTCGGAGAGTTCAAACCAAGGTTTGTGAATGGGAAAATCAAACAGATAGGCGGAATTCACCAGTTGGTCCCTGTACCAGCCCATACTTTCACCGCGCCAAGGGAAAACAGCGTTCTCATAAACGGACAGACCGGTGTTAGGAATGACGAGGTCCTCATCAATACCAATGACATCGCCATAACCCTCGCATTTGGGGCAGGCCCCATAAGGATTATTGAAACTGAAAAGGTGCACGTTGGGTTCCAGGAATGACATACCATCCAATTCAAACTTATTGCTGAACGGGGTTTTTAGGGCGTCCTCTATCGTTTCAACAACACAGGTGCCCTTGCCCTCAAAAAAAGCGGTGTCAACGGCATTGGCCAAGCGGTTTCTAAAATCCTCATCATCTTGGGCAATGATGCGGTCCACGACCAAGTGAAAAGTACGGCCCATAGTCTCTGGGGCCTGTTCAATACGGTAGACCTTACCTTCATATTGCAGACGTGCATAACCTTGTTTTAAAAAAAGCTGCAGTGATTTTCGCACATCCCTGTCCTCCCGTATGGTCACTGGGGCCAGTAGCAATAGTTTTTTCCCGGTGGCAAAAGAAGCCACAAAATCAACCACATCGGTAACGGTATGTTTTTTTACCTCCTGCCCGGAAATGGGTGAAAATGTTCGGCCGATACGGGCATATAGTAATTTTATGTAATCATAGATTTCCGTAGTGGTGCCCACGGTAGAACGTGGGTTGGTGGAGTTCACCTTTTGCTCTATGGCAATGGCGGGTGCTATGCCTTTTATATAGTCCACCTTGGGTTTGTCCAATTTGCCCAAAAATTGGCGTGCATAAGAAGAAAGGCTTTCCACATACCGTCTTTGACCCTCTGCATAGAGCGTGTCAAAGGCCAAACTCGATTTTCCAGATCCCGAAAGCCCAGTGATCACCACCAGTTTATTTCTGGGAATGACGACATCAATATTCTTAAGGTTGTGCAGTTTTGCCCCCTTTATGATAATGTTTTTCTTGGGATCGATCTCTGTAAGCTGTGGCATAATCGTCATTGGAGCGCAAAGATACATCAAGCTTTATGATCCACCATGAAAACCTTGACCGGCCCAGTGGTTCATCGAATAAATTTCACATTTCTTTTGGATTGTTTATTTTTTTCTATCTTTGACTCCATTCAAAACGACGTATAGCCTATAGCACACTTTTACTTTTAATGTTAGTATAATTCTCCAAAACCCCTTCTTGTTTTCAATGGGGGTTGATACAACGAAAAAAGTGAAGCTATGGAACTACAGATCAAAGATTCCCAACTTGTAAGGCAATATATCAACGGTGATGAGCGTGCTATAGAAATGCTCATACATAGGCATAATGCCAGGCTTACCGGTTTCATCTATTCCAAGGTAGGCGATAGGGAGCTGACCGAGGATATTTTCCAAGATACTTTTATGAAAGTGATCCGTACCTTAAAAAGGGGTGCCTATAATGAAGAGGGCAAATTTTTACCATGGGTAATGCGCATAGCCCACAACCTGATCATAGACCATTTTAGAAAGAACAACAGAATGCCCATGTATGACGGGATGGAAAGCAACCATGTCTTTTCCTTAATGGGTGATGAGCAACTCAACGCAGAAAAGCAGTTGATCAAGGAGCAGATAGACCATGATCTGGCACGGATGATCAAGCAGTTGCCAGAGGACCAGCAAGAAGTCCTGCAGATGCGCCTTTATAAGGATATGAGCTTTAAGGAAATTTCCAATAATACAGGGGTAAGCATCAACACCGCCTTGGGACGTATGCGCTATGCCCTGATCAACCTCAGAAAATTGGTGGAGGCCAATAGTATTGTTTTAACGAATTAATTTGTCGTAGGTCGAACGAATCCATTATCTTGATGCTCTTGTCGTTCTTTTAAAGAATGAAAATCAAAAACTATGGAGCATCTTTACACTAAAAACGACCAAGAAAAAAAACAACTTAAGACGAGTCCGGATAAGATACGGTTCTTATTGAACTACTCAAAGTCACTACATATCACCAAAACAGGTGAAATGACGTTCGAGGGCCATCTCAACTAGCACCCAAAAGATACCTAATCAAAACCCCTGGCGAAAAGCCAGGGGTTTTTTTGTGCACTGTGTCCAAGGGAATGAATGGCCGTTTGGGCCTGCCCTGGCCGTACCCTGTGCATCCCCGCTTTTTGGGGTCTAAGGTGTGGAAAAATACAATTTTGGCGTTTCACATCAGAATATGCTGCTTTTACAACATACTTTTTTGCACGGCTTGCCTTTTCTCTAGTTTTATATCAGAATTAAAAACAAAAACAGATTTTAGAACGGAGATTCCCCAATCTTTCAAGCAAATAAAAACCGATATGGAATTAAGGACGAACGACTCAGAATTGGTAAGGGATTACATCAGTGGAGATGAAAAGGCCCTTGAAATCTTGATCAACAGGCACAACCAACGCATTACAAGTTTCATATATTCCAAGGTGCTGGATAAGGACGTAACGGAAGATATTTTCCAAGACACCTTTATTAAGGTCATAAAGACTCTAAAGAAAGGGAATTATAGTGAGGAAGGTAAATTTTTACCTTGGGTGATGCGCATTGCCCATAATTTGATCATTGATTATTTTAGGAAGAACAAGCGGATGCCCAAGTTTGAAGGCAACGATGACTTCAATATCTTTTCTGTTATTGGGGATGAAAAGCTAAATGCGGAGAAACAGTTGATCAAAGATCAGATAGATACCGATCTGCGTTACTTGATAGAAGAGCTGCCAGAAGACCAAAAGGAGGTGCTATTGATGCGCATCTACAAAGACATGAGCTTCAAGGAGATTTCCGAAAACACGGGTGTGAGCATCAACACCGCTTTGGGAAGAATGCGTTACGCCCTCATCAATCTTAGAAAAATTATAGAAAAGCACAACATAGTCCTCACCAGTTAAACAAGGGGTCAAAACTTAAAGCACAATATTTCCATTTACGTTGCGTTATTTTAATGTAACAATATTGGAAATATGGAAAAAATTTACTCTGAACACCAAAAACAAATTGGTTTTGACAAAGTTTGTCCAAAGACCATCAACTTTTTAATCAGCTTTTCCCAGGCCCTTTATGAGATAAAGCATAAGGACCTGAGGTTCGAGACCTTTTTAAATTAATAGAAACCCGCTACTTGCGGGTTTTTTTGGTTTTATGGTAATCCTGAAGTACTGTTTTTCTACCTATGGTCTTTGTAATGACATCCTTGTCCAAGTCCCAGCCCCTGGCCGGTGAGTACTCCCTTCCGTACCAGATGATCTGTAGATGAAGGTCATTCCACAAAGCTTTGGGAAATAAACGTTTGGCATCCCTTTCCGTCTGAACCACATTTTTACCGTTACTGAAACCCCAGCGGTACATGAGCCTATGTATGTGGGTGTCTACTGGAAACGCTGGGATACCAAAAGCTTGTGAAACCACTACGCTGGCTGTTTTGTGCCCTACACTGGGCAGTTCTTCCAATAGGTGGATCTCTTGGGGCACCTTACCCTCATACTTTGCTATCAATATTTCAGAGAGCCCATGGATTCCTTTCGCCTTCATGGGTGAGAGTCCCACTGGTTTTATGATCTCCCGTATTTCAGCAACGGAGAGCTTCACCATATCCCATGGGTTATCTGCCCGCTCAAATAACAGAGGGGTGATCAGGTTTACCCGTACATCCGTACTTTGGGCTGATAATAGCACCGCTATGAGGAGGGTATAGGGATCCTTGTGGTCAAGGGGTATGGGTATAACAGGATAAAGTTCCTGTAATTTTGAAATGGTGAAGGCAACCTTTTCCGCTTTTGTCATTTATTGTTTAACTTTGAAATGAAAATAATGAACAATATAACGCTTTACTACTATGAATACATTGAAAGTTGGGGACAAAGTTCCTTCATTTTCCGCAAAGGACCAAGACGGTAATACCGTAACGTTATCTGATTACAGTGGGAAAAAATGGGTGGTCTTCTTTTATCCCAAGGCCAATACACCCGGTTGTACGGCTGAGGCGTGCAATTTGCGCGATAATTATGAGGCCTTACAGGAACAAGGCTATGAGCTATTGGGGGTGAGTGCGGATTCTGAAAAGAAACAGGCCAATTTTAAGGAGAAATATGATTTCCCCTTTCCTTTGTTGGCGGATGTAGATCATGAGGTCATTTCCACTTTTGGGGTTTGGGGCCCTAAAAAATTTATGGGCAGGGCTTATGACGGTATTCATAGAAAGACCTTTGTGATCAATGAAGAAGGTGTGGTAAGCAAAGTGATCGATAAGGTGAAGACCAAAGACCATGCGGCACAACTGCTGGACTAAACCGATTACATTGGGCGCCTAGCAAGGCGCTCCTTCTGTCCATTCAAGCGGAGTCGGGAACGTAAAGGCATCCGGCCCATACATCCCGCTTCCGCTGAATGTGACCATTTGGATGGAATAGGACTTTTTAGGATACCCTTTAAAATCAAATCAAGACTATACCTTTTCTTTGGTCTTTTCCTCTTTGCGGGTAAACAGCTTTTTCTTTTTTATGATTTCCGCAATTCCCTCTGGTAGCATCTCTTCCCAGCCGTCCTCATTGTGCATGATTTTCTTCAGTACATCCCTAGAGAAGATGTGCATTATTTCGGGCTCATAATCAATGATGTCCATGACCTTGCCGTTGTATTTGAAAAACTTGTACAGTTCCTTCATACGCGGGTGTACCTTTACGTTGTTGCTGGTCATGATTTGCCCGGTATCCGGGTTTTTCATCGGGTAAAGATAGACCAGTAGGTCTTTGAAGAACAGCTTGCCAAAGGCCTCCAAAATACCCCCACTTAGATGTCTGTAGTATTTCTCATCAAAAATGTCCACCAAGTTGTTCACTCCCATGGTAAGGCCTATCCTGTTCTTGGTATAGTTGTTGAAATATTCCACCAGCTTGTAGTACTCCTGAAATTTAGAGATCATAACGGAGTGGCCTAGGGAGCACAAGAGTTCCGCCCGGTCCATGAAGTCCTGCTCATCAATCTCACCGGAAGCCTTTAAATTGCTCAAGGTGATCTCAAAGATGACGATGGTATTGTCCTGGACCACTTGGGGGTCCCTTACAAAGATGTCATATGATTTCTGAAACATGTCCATATTCACCTTGGTGACCGGCCTAAAACTACCCCTTAGTGCCAAAATGTTCTTCTTGTAGAGCACGGCCGCGGGCAAGAGGTTGTTACCATCCGGACCAAACATCACCGCATCCGTCATATCATTTTTAATGAGCTGTAAACTCATCAACCTATTGTCCACATCCTTAAAATTGGGCCCGGAGAAGTTGATCATGTCAATTTCCAGAGTATCCTTATCTATATGGTCATACAGATATTTCAACATTTTTTTGGGCTTGTGGTATTTATAAAAGGCGCCATAAATAAGGTTGACCCCTAAAATACCCAAGGTCTCCTGTTGTAGACGCGCCTCATTTTGTTTGAATCGTACGTGCAGTACTATTTCGTTGAGCTCTTTCTGTTTCGGGTCCAATTGGTATTTGATGCCGATCCACCCATGACCTTTATACCGCTTAGAGAAATCTATGGTGGCCACGGTATTGGCGTAGGAAAAAAACAGGCGCTCTGGATGCTTTTTTCTACTGATGCGCTCCCCCATGAGCTCCATTTCATAGGCCAACATGGTCTTTAACCGTGCTTGCGTAACGTAACGGCCGTCTTCCTCCACCCCGTAAATGGCATCACTGAAATCCTTATCATAGGCACTCATGGCCTTGGCAATGGTACCCGAAGCACCACCAGATCGAAAAAAATGCCGCGCTGTCTCTTGTCCAGCGCCTATTTCCGCAAACGTACCGTAGATGTCTGGATTGAGGTTGATCCTAAGGGTTTTTGCCTTGATGGAGGGAATATTTTCAAAGGCGGTCTCTCGCTTTAAAACTGAAGCCATTCGTTGTGGATTTGCTTTTCACAAAGTTATGAATATACAAGTATCCACGGGCCATAGAATTGAAAAAATATAACGCATTGTGGCTGTGGCGTTAAGTTTGTGCCTTGTGCAAAAAGTGTGAAATAGCAATGGCACCCACTATGGGTTCTGCCAAATTAGGGTTAACTTTGTAGGACATGCACAGCGCGTTCAAAATCACTTTTTTGGGTACGGGCACCTCACAGGGTGTACCGGTCATTGGCAGTGATCACCCCGTGTGCCATAGCAAGGACCCGAGAGACAAGCGGCTCCGGGTGTCCATTATGATACAGTGGGACGGATTTACCTATGTGGTGGATTGCGGACCGGATTTTCGGCAACAGATGCTCAACCATCCCATAAAGCGGTTAGACGGTATTCTCTTTACCCATGAACACGCGGACCATACGGCGGGCATAGATGATATCCGGCCGTTTTTCTTCCGGCAGGGGGACATCCCCATATACGCCCACGATCGTGTGGTCAAGGAACTGCAGCACCGTTTTGGCTATATTTTCAATGATAAGGACAGATATCCAGGAGCTCCCTCTGTGGCCATAAACCGCGTGGATAAGGACTCCGTTTTTATGTTGAAGAACCAACCTGTTATTCCCATTGAGGCCTCCCACAACAGAATAAAGGTATTGGGATACCGCTTGGATGATTTCACTTATTTGACCGATGTGAAGACCATGGCCCATGAGGAATTGGAGAAGGTGAGGGGCACGCGGGTCTTGGTCATCAATGCCCTTCGTAGGGAACCCCACCATAGTCACTTCAATTTGGAGGAAGCTTTGCAATTCGTGGCCACTATTCAACCGGAAAGGGCTTATTTTACGCACATCAGCCATTTAATGGGCTTCCACGAAGAAGTAGAGGCCACCTTGCCCAAAAATGTTTTTTTGGCATACGACAATTTAACCATAACCCTTTGATATGAAAAAGAACTTATTCTTATACCTCTTTGTCTTTGCGGGGCTCATAGCCCTATACCTCTTTGTGAGCAGCGGTAAATTGGCGGAGGCCAGTAATGACCGCATCAATGCTTTGCAAAAGCAGTTGGATGCGTCCCAACTGGCGCTGCAACAGGCACAGGTAAGCAATTTGGAACTTCAATATTTTTCCTTGGAAAACAATGATGATGCCCTTGCCTATTATGAGGAATATGAACTGGAAGATCCTGCACGGTATATTGCGGACAAACTTTTGGAGACCAATGAACGCAAGGGAGACAATCCTTTGGTTCCTTATGAGGGCATGCAGAACGACTTTAAGATCAATAAGATCAAGGTGCTGAACCACAAATGGATACTGGCCGATTTTTCGGATGGTAAATACTGGGGGGAACTCTTGTTACAGTACGAGCTCAAAGAAGATTTGGGGGTGGATTTCACCCTTATGGACCATCTTTTATACACCCGGGGCAGCTAAAGTCGCCCTATCAACCAATTTTTGAAGGCGTGGAAATTTTGGGGCACGACTCCATGACCGGCAGGAAATTCCTCGTAGACATGTTCAATGTTGAGCCGTTCCAAAAGCACTGGCGCGCGTTGGGCCCACGCCACGGGAATCACTTGGTCCACTTGGCCATGGGAGGCGTAAATGCCGAGACCTGAAAAATCATGTTCTTCGTAACCTTCTTTTAGAATACCCTCGTTGATGTACCCACTAAGGGCAATGACATTTTTCACCAAGGTGGGGTAGGAGAGGGCCAGCGCATAGCTCAATATCGTACCTTGGCTGAACCCCAGCAAGGTCACTTGGTCCTGGTCCAAACCATAGGTGCTGCACGCTTCCAGAATAAAATGGCGCAGCAGGTCCCTGGAACGGATGGCCTGCCCATCATCACTCCATTTTGTATTGTCCGCTTCAAAATGTATGGCGTACCACGCATGGCCATAGGGTTGCAGCGGATAGGGTGCCCGTACCGAAATGATGCACAATTCTTGGGGCAGCTCTTGGGCAAAGGAAAACAGGTCGTCCTCATTACTGCCATAGCCATGCAACATAAAGAGTACCGGTGGCTTGTTGTTGGATGGGGCGGCGGGCCTGATAATATGTTCCAAGGAGAGCGGGGCAGTCGTCATAGATTAATTTATAAAGGTAAACCACTTTTGAAAATAAGAGCCTACTAATGGCACTTCCTGTTTTTTTCCGTTGAGGGCGCCCATAAAACCATAGATCCAAAGTATGAAATACGCCAGATAGAGTCCGGCAAAACCAAAGGCATTGAACCATAGATTATTAAGGATGGCAAAGGCATGAAAGAGCAAGTGTATGCCAAAAGCCTGGCGTATATGAAACCGGGCAAAGGCATGTTTGGGCTCCATGTTCATGGTAATGGCGATCAGGGCCCCAACAATGGTGATGTAGGCCACAATGCCCGTGGTTCTCCCTTTAGGGGGTTGTGCTTCCATAGTACATCAGAAATTTAACATGGCTTGGTGGTTGTTCAAGGTGCCCAGTACTTTCCCCTTTAGTCCACTGCCCAAGTATAAGCTGTTCTCGTTGGCACTGTGCACATGCTCGGCACCAAAATCATATTCGGAGTGTGGATCGAACAAGGTGAGACATGCCGGTTGCCCTTCTTGCAGGACCGGGGTGGGAAGGCCAAAGAGGTCCCTTCCTTTGGTGAGCAGGGCAATGGCTTCTTCCATGCCCATGAGGGCATTCAAGGCGCCAAAGGCACTTTCAAGTCCTATGGTACCATATTCAGCATGGTCAAACTCCACTTGCTTCAATTCTATGTTCAAGGGGGTATGGTCTGTGGTCACCACGTCAATGGTGCCATTGGCCAACCCTTTCCTTAAGGCCTTCCTATCCTTTTCATTGCGCAAGGGGGGCATGACCTTAAAATGGGTGTCGAAATTTTGTAGGGCACTGTCCGTGGACCAAAGGTGGTGCAGGGCCACACTACAGGTTACGTGCAGTCCTTTCTTTTTGGCACTGGCAATGAGCTTTACCGAGTTTTCCGTGGATACGGTGGGGATGTGCAAGCGCCCTCCGGTATATTCCAGCACAAATAGATCCCGAGCCACCATGATCTCTTCGGCCAGGGCAGGTATGCCCTTAAGCCCCAAAAGGATGCTGGTCTCTCCTTCGTTCACCACCCCTTTTCCTGCAATATCCACATCCATGGGAAAAGAAAAAACGAGGCCTTCAAAACCTTGGGCATACTGCAGTGCGATTTTTAGGAGATTGGCATTGGCAATGGGTGTTTTATAATCGTAGAACCCAATGGCCCCTGCGTTCTTCATATCATAGAGCTCTGCCAGGGCGCCGCCGTTGCCCCCCACCGTCAAATTGGCCAAGGGATACAGGTTGGTAAGGTGGTGCCGGGCGGCATTTTTTAGAAAAATAATGTCTGAGCTGCTGTCTGGCCGCGGGTGGCTGGTAGGGTTCAAAAAAACATCGGTAAATCCACTTTTGGCCGCCGTTCGTAGCCCATTTTCAATGGTTTCGCGCTCCTCATAACCGGGTTCTCCAATGCAGATGCCCGTATCCATCCATCCCAGGGAAACATGCAGGTTCTTGTGGTCCACCACTTGGGCCCCTTCCGGGGTGGGGATATGTGTTGCTATTTGGGTGATGTTGCCCTCCCGTACCCAAATATCGCGCTTTTTCAAGTGAAGGTCCTTGCTCTGGGCATTTACGATCGTAGCGGATTTTAGGAGTATGTTCATGTTCTTAGCGGTTGTGCAATGGGTCAATGATCTAAAAATCTATGAAGTGCCGTTTCCAGCAGGACAAAAACCAAGGCTAAAATAACAAACCATTTCCAAAACTCGTTTATGGTGTTGTTTTTTTGGACTTCCTCAAAAAAGCCAGTAAGGTTGTTATGTTGTTGGGCTTTCGTATATGGGGATAGGTCCGTATAATTGGGATTACTCTCCTTACGGTCATAATTGAAGCTGATCGCCCTCAAGGGCTCACCTCTATTGTCTATGGTATAGATGCCGTCCTTTTCCGGTAGTTCCCCAAAGAGCAACCTCACTTTTTTGGGCAATACCTCTTGCTGCGGAATAAAGCCTTCCCCACTTTTGGTGACCTTTAATATATCATCTTGAGACAGGCTAATGGGTACTTCCACCATAAATGGGCTGCCCAGGGTGGCATACAAAGGGGGCAGGTCCAAACTCAGTTTGCCCATATTATAGAACGTGGGAACGATAAGGGGCGAGTTTTTGAAATTGGTATTGTCCATGGAAAGCGCCGTCGTAAATACATAAAGCTGGTCATTGCCCAGTAAAAAAGGCGTTTGGTTCTGAAGTCCCAAGGCCACGGGCAGTTGGGACCGCACCTTAAAATAGGCCTTTACCGTGGGATATTGAAAATTGACCACATTACCCTCAAACACATTCTTGAACAGCGGATGGGCCGTGTTGACCGTGCTTATGGGCACCTCTTGTTTCACCAGGCTATCCCATTGGGTGTTGGCCATAGGGGCAAGGAAGGCATTGTAGGAGGCAACTTCCATATCCGTAGGGGGCACCACGGCCACAGCGCCGCCATTGGTCAAAAATTCCTGTAGGGCCATGGTCAGGGCCGTAGGCAATTTTTGAAGTTCGTTGAGGACCACTAGGTTCTGTTCGGGCAGGGTACTATAATTCAATTGGGAAAGCGAGGTTTGCATAAGCACAAACTCGGCTGGCGTAAAGATACGGCTCAGAAATGCACTCTCTGCCCCGTTGATGGCCAATACGCGAATGGGGTCCGTGGCATCCAGATTAAAATGGAACTGGTTGTCATATTCCAGGCCATTGTCCGTGATGACCACCCTACCATTGATGGCTCCGGTATCTGGAAGGGTAAACCGCACCACCGCCCTTTGGTTTTGGAACTGCGCCGCTGTCTTGGCCATTAGGTCATTACCATTGTAAAGGGAAACAGGTAGATTTTCCGAGGTACCCCATGTTGACAATTGCACCACGAGCTCCCCCTTTCCCATCGCTGTGTTTTCCAGGTAGACGCTGTCTATCGCCCTATTTAGGGATGCCTCCGCCACAAGTTGTACCAAATGTACCTCATGGTCCACCATGGCCTCCAACGAGGGGACATCCATGTTCAGTTGCTGTTGAAAGTCAGAAATCAGGACCATGTGCCGCTGTGCGTCCTGCTGGTCACCGAACAGGGTTTGCCCTTTCAGGAGCACCTCCGTAAACGACAATTGCTTGGCTGTGTAGGGTGTCTGTAAGAGCTCATTCTTAATATCCGCTAGCTGTACGTCCCTATACGTGGCGGTATTGGTAAAAAAGCTGAATGTTTCATTTTCGGGAATGTTCTGGGCAAAGTCCTGCAGGGCCTGCTGCAAGAGGGGACCATTGCCCGTCTTGGCCTGCATGCTGAAGGAATTGTCCAGATAAAATACATAGTGTTTTGGTTTTAGAGCGATGTCCTTCGCTGTAAAGGGCTGCGCAAAAGCAAGCACCAAAAAGGCAATGAGCCCCATACGGGCCAATAAGAGCAACCATTTTTTAAGGGTACTGCTCTTTCTTGAGGCGCTGACCACCTTTTTAAGGAGCTTAACGTTGGTAAAGGGGGTCTTTTGAAACCGGCGTAACTGAAAAAGATGGATGAATATGGGAATGAGGAGAAGTAAAAGGGCCCAAAGAATTTCCGGATGTTTAAACTGCATTCCTAAAATTGATTGCACAAAGATAGGCAAAAGCACCTGAGGCCACATCATCTAAGGACAAAATCAATAGGTCCCCATGGAAGGTTATGGCTCAGAACGCCATGGGGTCCGTCAGCAGAAGAAGAAATAGTCGTGCATGGCCCGTTTGCCCCGCTTTTTAAAGTACTCCTTTATTTGCTGTTGGGCCTTTTCATTGGCCACCGTAATAAGGCTTTGGGCCTTTTGCACACCGGAAAGATGGGAAAAGGCCAACATCTCCTGACCATAGATCTTCTTCCCTATTTTCTTGGGATTATCGCACACCCAGGAAAAGGCAATCCCCTTTTTTAAAAGCGCTTTGGCAATGGACTTACCTTTATAGCCAGCGCCCCAGACCACCAAGGGGCGCGCTGGGTCGTGGTCCAATTGCAAGAAGTAGTGCAGTTTAATGTCCAAGAAATAATTTTGGGCGTAGTGCTCGCTGGTACGGGAGGTACGGGTATCATAATCGCGCCAGAGGTGGAGCACCTCGGCGCACGGAATACAGGTGAAACCAGCGGCATAGCACCTAAAGGTAAGGTCATAATCCTCTGGGTACCTATAGGGGGCAAAGGCACCAATACGTTCCAGGTCTTGCCGGTAGAGCAACCAGCACGGGGAGGGGATCACACATTCCTTATATATTTCGGTATAATTGGTGCCCCGCTGCGTTAGGGCGTTGAGCCATGATTCATAGCGTGCATAGCCATTGCTGATGCCCCGGTGCGAGAAATATTGTACCTGCCCCACGGCCACGTGGCCCGGTCCATTTTGGTTCAGTGCCTTGACCATGGTTTCCAATTTATGGGGTTTCATAATATCATCGGAATCCATACGGGTAATGAAGCTGCCCGTGCTATGGGCATAAGCCAATCTTAGGGCAGCAATGATGCCCTGCCCCGTATTTCTGTGCATAAGGATGCGGGAATCCCTTTCGGCAAAACTGCGCACAACGGATTCGCTTTCATCGGTAGAATGGTCGTTGATGGCCAATACCTCCCAAGGGGTATGCGTTTGTTCCAAAATGGATTGCAGGCATTCCCGGAGGTAGGGGGCCGTATTTTTATAGGGGATGAGGATACTCACCAAGGTTTTTTTCATACCATTGCCATGCTACTGGTGCAAAAATGGCCATTTTAAGCAGAAATACCCCATTTGGGCCTTTAATTTATGGCAGTGGGGGTTTGAATTTAATTAATAAAAGCTTGTATCAAGTAAAAAAAGCTTTCTATATTTGCACCCCCCCTATGCAGCCTATGGCTGCTTCGGGGGGCTGGCCCGCCAACCTTTTCGGGCAGTGGTGGCTGCGATGGGTAGGCCCATTAAAATAGGCTAAAGGTCCAAAGGACTTTAGAGACATACGACTGGAGGAATGGCAGAGTGGTCGAATGCGGCAGTCTTGAAAACTGTTGAGGGTCACACCTCCGGGGGTTCGAATCCCTCTTCCTCCGCAAAAAA
>CAKZLG010000169.1 GCA_937125035.1 uncultured Maribacter sp.
GTTCCTGCCCATGATGGAGTTGAACTGTGTGGAGGAACATTTTCGTGAAAAAGTTGCCGAAAATTTTGATGGCCGCGTGGTGACCGCCGGTCGTGTAGCACACATCACAGGAAACAAAGAGTTTGATGGCCGTAGTAAATGCCAATTCAGGAACCGTTGCATGAGGGGCTGTCCCTTTGGCGCCTATTTCAGTAGCCTCTCCTCCACCCTGCCAGCCGCAGAACGCACGGGCAACCTTACGCTTAGGCCAGATAGCATTGTACATCAGATCACCTATGACCCGGATACCAAAAAGGCCACAGGGGTAAAGGTGATAGATAGAATAACGAAAGAGGAGTACGAGTTCAAGGCCAAGGTCATTTTCCTATGTGCTTCTGCCATCGCGTCAACTTCCATCTTAATGCAGTCCCAATCCGATCGTTTCCCCAACGGTATGGGCAACGACTCCGATCAGTTGGGAAGAAATATCATGGACCACCACTTGGGTGTTGGGGCGGAAGGCAAGTTTGATGGTTTTGACGACAAATTTTATAAAGGAAGAAAACCGAACGGTGTATACATTCCCCGATTTCGCAACTTAGGCGGAGATTCTGACCGAATTGATTACAAACGTGGTTTTGGCTACCAAGGTGGTGCTACCCGGGGCAATTGGGAGGATACTGTGGCAGAGCTCACCTTTGGGCCCGCACTTAAAGAAGCTGTTTTAAAACCGGGCGGCTGGCGCTTTGGAATGACCGGTTTTGGAGAAGTGCTCCCTTATGAGGAGAACCGCTTTACCTTAGACTATGATAAATTGGACCAGTGGGGGCTGCCCACGGCCACGTTTGACGCGGAATTCAAGGAAAACGAATGGAAAATGCGTGAGGACATGAAACAATCCGCTGTGGATATGTTGACCGCTGCAGGACTGAGGGATGTGGAACCTTATGACAACCCAGGAGCCTTGGGACTTGGCATCCATGAGATGGGGACCGCCCGTATGGGACGTGACCCCAAAACCTCTGTGGTAGATGCCAACAACGCATTACATGCCGTTAAGAACGTGTATGTTACCGACGGCGCTTTCATGACCTCAGCAGCATGTGTCAACCCATCGTTGACCTATATGGCCTTTACCGCCAGAGCGGCGAACCATGCCGCAGACCAACTTAAAAAAGGAAATATATAATGGATAGAAGAAAAGCACTCAAAAATATGGGCTTGGCCATGGGGTACACTGTGGCCACACCCACCCTCATCAGTTTAGTTCAAAGTTGTAAATCAGAACCCGCCGTTTCGTGGTCCCCACAGTTCTTTACTGTGGAGGAGGCAGGTGCCCTGACCCAATTGGTGGATATTATCCTACCTAAAACGGATACGCCTTCCGCATCAGAAGTGCAGGTGGATGTATTCATAGATCGGTTTGCAGATGCGGTCATGGAAAAAGACCAGCAAGATTTTCTTCGGATGTCCATGGCCAAATTCTTGGACAAGGCCAAAGCGGAAAGTGGCGTGGAAAATACCGCCGACCTTACCCAAGAGAACATAGAAGCGGTCTTGGCTGAAGCGCTCAAGGTAAGTGATGAGGATAAGGTGACCTATTTGGACATGATCAACTCCTATCATGAATCCAAGGAAAATGACCTTGATGCCCAGCTTGATGACAGCGCCTCCAGATATGCCTTTGCGGACAATCTAAGGAGCTTGGCCATTTGGGGCTATAAGACCTCTGAATATGTGGGGGAAGAGGTACTTGCCTATTTGCCGGTGCCCGGGGAGTACATCGCTTGTGGAGATCTAGAAGAACTTACCCAAGGCAAGGCTTGGTCATTATAAAGTGTTGAAATGCTGTTTAAGGTCTTAATCAGGCAAACCCACTTATGGGAATAGACCTCTTTGGCTGGCCTGCAGGCCAATTTTTGTCAATAATTTTATTTAAAAACGGATGAAAAGAAGAAGCTTTATTCAAAAAACAGCTCTTACCAGTGGTGCATTGACCTTGGGCGGGGCCATGGCACAAAGTGCTGTAAAAAATACAACCACAGCTCCAAAACCCTTCCATTTAAAATATGCCCCGCATTTGGGCATGTTTAAAGAACTGGCCGGCGAAGACCCTATTGATCAAATTAATTTTATGGCCGATCAAGGCTTCACTGCCTTTGAGGATAACGGTATGATGAAGCGATCCGTGGAAGTACAGAACAAGATGGGGGAAGCCTTGGCCAAACGCGGCATGACCATGGGGGTCTTTGTCGTGGATAAAGGCGGCAATAAGGCCAATACGTTAGCGGCCGGTAAACAGGAACACATAGACATCTTCTTAGACGGCTGCAGGCGTGCCGTAGACGTTGCCAAACGGGTGAATGCAAAATGGATGACCGTTGTACCCGGTGCCTTTGAAAGAAAACTTCCCTTAGGCGTTCAGGACAGTAACGTCATTGAGGCTTTAAAGCGCGGTGCTGAAATCTTGGAACCCCATGGTCTTATCATGGTCCTTGAACCGCTATCCGATTCCCCTGACCTTTATTTACGTTATTCCGATCAAACATATATGATCTGCAAGGCCGTGGACAGCCCCGCTTGTAAGATTCTTTTTGACATCTACCATATGCAGAAAAATGAGGGGCATCTCATCCATCATATGGACCTCACGTGGAACGAGATCGCCTATATCCAAGTAGGAGACAACCCCGGCCGTAAGGAACCCACCACAGGGGAAATCAATTATAAAAATGTCTTCAGGTGGATCTACGAAAAGGGATTTGACGGCATTTTAGGCATGGAACACGGAAATTCAAAGGCCGGTCCTCTTGGGGAGCAAGCGGTACTCGATGCCTACAGAGAAGTGGATGACTTCTTATGAACATCACCTCTATAAGCTTTTATCCTAATATTATTTTCAACCACATGTATTTCATCGAAAAAATCATACTTTTCGATGAGTGACCTCTCCTTTGTGTAAGTATTGGATTACTTTTTCGTTTCTTTGGGTATGACCCCATATTACTACCTACTTTTCAGCTATATTGTACTTTTGGTTTTGGCCAAATTGGCCTATTCCCATTTGGCAACCAAGAATAAAAGAAGAACGGCTAAAAAACATCTCGCGATTCCTTATCAGTGGCTCGTGGAGCAAAACAATAGAATTCAACTGTTTTTTAACACTATTTTTACAGACTTGATAAAATTTCCGTAGTCCATATTGCGTTTACCCACGTATATATGCTATAATTTCAGTTATTTTCATGGATAATTACATTATCATTTTAATCATTTATATAGCGGCGCTTCTATTTGCAACAGCGCTCAAACCCTACGTCACCAAGAAGTAGGTACAACGCCCACGTATCCCATATAAAAAAGAAGAATGCCCAGCAATTGCTGGGCATTTCTTATAAACACTGGTAAACTATTGGGTTCAGGACCCGCACATTAAACAATCATCATCTCCCTGACCTTCCTTGGCCCTGACGATCATGGCTTTCATTTCCGCTGGTGTCATGGGCTGAACATCAACGCTTTCTGTAGCTGTTTTAACCTTCATATCCTTGGCAGAACCCATCTTCTGGACCGCGACTGTCTCAACTATGGCCTCCTCTTTTTCAGAGGATGTAATCTCCTTTTTCTTGGTATTGTCCAAGGTGAACTTTATGGCATCTACCGCCGCCTTCGTCCTCAAATAGTACATACCGGTCTTAAGGCCGCTCTTCCATGCATAAAAGTGCATTGATGTTAGTTTGGAGTAATTGGCATTTTCCATGAACAAGTTCAATGACTGGCTTTGGTCTATAAAATAACCGCGCTGTCTGGACATATCTATGATATCCTTCATGCTAAGCTCCCATACGGTCTTGTAGAGCTCCCTGATCTCTTGGGGTATGGTCTCAATATGCTGAATGGATCCGTTAGCGCGCATAAGCTCTTGTTTCATTTGCTCATTCCACATGCCTAGTTCTACAAGGTCCTCCAGCAAGTGTTTGTTGACCACGATGAACTCTCCAGAAAGTACCCTTCTGGTATAAATATTGGAGGTATATGGCTCAAAGCACTCATTGTTCCCCAAAATCTGTGATGTGGACGCGGTGGGCATGGGCGCCACCAAAAGGGAATTGCGCACTCCGTTTTTCTTCACCTCTTTTCTGAGCTTGGCCCAGTCCCATCTTCCTGAAAGTTCTTCATCCTTTAGGCCCCAAAGGTTATGCTGGAATTCCCCTTGGGAGATTGGGGATCCCTCATAGGAAGAATAAGCGCCTTCTTCCTTGGCCATTTCCATAGAAGCCGTGACCGCTGCAAAGTAAAGCGTCTCAAAAATTTCTTGGTTCAACGTTTTGGCCGCGTCACTGGTAAAGGGAAGTCGGAGCATGATGAAGGTATCCGCGAGTCCTTGAACCCCCAAACCTATGGGCCTATGCCTCATATTGGAATTTTCCGCTTCTTTTACTGGATAATAGTTCCTGTCAATGACCCGGTTCAGGTTTTTGGTGACCCTTTTTGTCACCTTGAACAGTTCTTTATGGTCAAATGCGCCATTCTTAACGAACATGGGAAGTGCAATGGAGGCCAAGTTACACACGGCCACCTCATCTGGGGCGGTATATTCCAGAATTTCCGTACATAAATTAGAGGAACGGATGGTACCCAAATTCTTCTGGTTGCTTTTTCTGTTGGCAGCATCTTTATAAAGCATGTAGGGTGTACCTGTCTCTATCTGGGATTCCAATATTTTTTCCCAAAGTTCCCTTGCCTTTACGGTCTTACGTCCTTTGCCGGCTTGTTCATATTTGGTATACAATGCCTCAAAGTCATCACCGTGGCACTCAAACAGCCCAGGGCACTCATTGGGACACATCAAGGTCCACTCTTCGTTGGCCTCTACCCTTTTCATAAAAAGATCGGAGATCCACATGGCATAAAATAGGTCTCGGGCCCTCATTTCTTCCTTGCCATGGTTCTTTTTCAAATCCAGGAAATCATAGATATCGGCATGCCACGGCTCCAAATAAATGGCAAAACTTCCTTTGCGCTTGCCTCCGCCCTGGTCTACATATCTAGCCGTATCATTAAAGACCTTGAGCATGGGCACAATACCGTTGCTGGTACCATTGGTTCCTGCAATATAGGAGCCTGTGGCCCTTATATTGTGAATGGACAAGCCTATGCCTCCTGCGGATTGGGATATCTTAGCGGTCTGTTTCAAGGTGTCATAAATACCGTCTATACTATCATCCTTCATGGTCAATAGAAAGCAGGAGGACATTTGGGGCTTGGGCGTACCTGAGTTGAACAAGGTGGGCGTGGCATGCGTAAAATACTTTTTGGACATGAGCTCATAAGTCTCTATGGCCGCTTCCAAATCATGCAAGTGTATGCCCACGGATACCCTCATGAGCATATGTTGTGGTCTTTCTGCGATCTTTCCGTTCAATTTTAGGAGATACGAGCGCTCCAAAGTCTTAAATCCAAAATAGTCGTAGCCAAAATCGCGGTTGTAGATGATGGTGGAATCCAAACGCTCCGCATTCTGCTCAATCACCTCATGCACTTCCTTAGAGAGCAAAGGGGCTTTTTTACCTGTTCTTGGATTCACATATTCAAAGAGGTCCTTCATGGTTTCAGAGAAAGACTTTTTTGTGTTTTTATGCAAATTGGAAACGGATATCCTTGCGGCAAGTTTGGCATAATCTGGATGCGTGGTGGTCATGGTCGCGGCTATTTCCGCAGCCAAATTGTCCAGCTCAGAGGTCGTCACCCCATCATAAAGCCCTTCTATGACCCGCATGGCCACTTTTAAGGGATCCACCAACGGGTTTAGGCCATAACACAATTTTCTAACTCTGGCCGTGATCTTATCAAACATGACCAATTCCTTTCTTCCGTCTCTTTTTACTACATACATTGGATAATTTTTATTTTAGGTGACTTTTTATTTGTGCAATGGTGGTTTCGTACAGCATTTATGTGGCATACAACTGCCCAACTACTCCTTTTTCAAGGAAACGTTGCTCCCGGGCAAGGGGAGTTGATCAAAAATCCGCATCAAAGCTTATTTTTTGGGCGTCTTCGTCTTTTTCCTTGTTCAGGACACCCGCTTTTTGGTATTCGGATACGCGTTTTTCAAAGAAATTGGTCTTGCCCTGAAGGGATATCATGTCCATAAAATCAAACGGGTTCGTTGAGTTATAGACCCTATCACAGCCCAGTTCCACCAAGAGCCTGTCCGTAACAAACTCCAAATACTGCGTCATAAGTTTAGAGTTCATTCCTATAAGACTTACGGGTAGGGATTCTGTGATGAACTCACGTTCTATGTCCAACGCATTGGTTAGGATCTGGGTAATGCGTTCCTTGGGCACTTTGTTCACCAAATGTTGGTTGTGCAGGTGCACAGCATAATCACAGTGCATGCCCTCATCTCTGGAAATCAGTTCATTGGAGAAGGTAAGCCCAGGCATGAGCCCTCTTTTCTTCAACCAAAAAATGGAACAAAAGGCCCCAGAGAAAAAGATGCCTTCTACCGCTGCAAACGCAATCAACCGCTCTGCAAAGCTGGGCGACTCGATCCAGTTCAAGGCCCAATCCGCTTTCTTTTTAATGGCAGGGAAATTTTCTATGGCCTTAAAGAGAACCGCTTTTTCCTTTTCATCCTTCACATAGGTGTCTATTAAAAGGGAATAGGTCTCTGAGTGGATGTTCTCCATCATGATCTGGAACCCATAAAAGAATTTGGCTTCTGCATATTGTACTTCACTCACAAAGTTCTCAGCCAAATTTTCATTCACAATGCCATCCGAGGCCGCAAAAAACGCCAAGATGTGCTTAAGGAAGTAGCGTTCATCCTCGCTGAGCTTATTGTTCCAATCCGTGAGGTCTTGGTGCAAGTCTATTTCCTCGGCCGTCCAAAAGCAGGCCTCGCATTTTTTATACCATTCCCACAAGTCATCATGCTTAATGGGAAATATTACAAATCGGTCGTCATTTTCTTCCAGGATAGGCTCTAAGGCTTTGGACATAATTTTAGTGTTTTAAAAAAGTTTTGTTGTGAAGAGAGTGCAGCTGACCCCCTTTTCAGAGAGTAACAAAGATTGGAAAACCTAGGGGATTTGTAAAGCCTGTTTCAACTTTATGGGGACAAAGTTTTTAACACAATATGTTGAAATCTAAGCTCACTAAGGATGTTTGTTGACCTACAGGACGAAAGAATTATTTATGTGATTATGAATGAGTTGAACAGAAAAAAATAAACCAAAAAGTATTGTTGTCATAATACCTTTTGGTTTAATCTCTGGTCTATTTCTACTACTTCAAAATGTACGGCCCATTCCAACCACATATGAAATGTTCATGCCCACCGGATTCTAATCTAGGTAGTTCCCCCGAAACCTAAAAATTAGACAAGTGGCCCTAAGGCCGCCTTTTGGTGTTCACCATAGTTGGGACGGTGACCAGCACCTGGGCCGCACGTCTTTTTGAAGTCAATTTCATTATTCTGGTTCCTTGTGGGCAACAAAAGGCCCATTTATTACTATTCTTTCCCCATTTTGATTATGGCATTCCAAATGCACATATCCAAACATTTGTTGCTCCTCCTTATAATTGATTCTTACATTGCCAGCGGTTGCAAAAAAAGGCAGTTCCCCCCATACTTCATAATTGGCTACCCCAAAGACATGGGTAATATGCTCCAAGAAACTGGAAACCCCACTGATCTGGTAGTTGCCATTATCTATGTTGGCCCTTTGCCGATCTGATATGACCAATTGTAAATCCTTAAAGCCCTTTGAACGGTGACTTTGTTCCGGAACAGTGAGCATTAAGGTGGGGTAAAGGGATCCATCTGGCAGAGCTTCTACCTTTTCACGAAACACCCACCCAGAGGGGATGTCCACTTTTTGTTCCCCATAGGATGCAATGAGGGCATCATCATCAGAACCACCGTTCAACTTCCAATCCCCGCTGGTACCAGAGATGAGTAGAATGGGCATGACCCCAAATAGAACGGTTTTGAATATTTTACTGTACAGTAGCCTCATTTCCAATATATCTCTCTATCTCCCCTTTATGGTTTGGGTCAGTTTGGTGGTATCCCCCTTGGCCATGACCATGCCCTGCGGTGTTATCTCATTTTGCCCTTGGTCCAAAAGGGACATGGCGAACAACATCGCCAAAAAGACCAGGAACATGATAAAACACTTTTTCATGATTTGTATTATTTGGTTTTCACGATTCATGGATATTAGGCCATGAAAACGTTAGGACTAAGGTATGCCATGTGGATGGAGTGCCGCCCCAATTTGTATAATCGGCTTTGTTTCTTGTATAAACGGGAAATGCCCACAACAAAGAGGCCCAACTCCCTTAAAATAAGAACTGAAACTGGGTTGGGACCCTCCATACAGGGCGGTGGGCACCCCCACATGAATAGCTACCAATCATAAACGAATATTTCCCGTTTATACAAAAGGAGGATTACACGGGGTGCCCAACCCCTAATTTTGTTTAACTTTCCTATTTATTTTAATGTATGTTAGACGCCGTAATCGTAGATGATGAGATAAAGGCCCTTCAGAGCCTTTCTTGGGAGCTCACTAATTTCAGTGATGAGATCACCGTTTCCGCCTCCTTTACCAACCCCTTTGAAGCGTTGGATTATCTGAGCGACCACACACCGGATTGTTTGTTTCTGGACATAGAAATGCCCACTATGGATGGGTTTCAATTCATTCAAAAACTGACCAACAAGAATTTCCCGGTGGTCATTACCACCGCCTACAACCAATACGCCATTAAGGCCCTGAAGAACGAGGCCATCGATTATCTTTTGAAGCCCATTGACACAGATGACCTACAGGCCACCATCTCAAAGATAAAGAAGTACAATGCCAAGAATTTCACAGCGGAGAAATTGGAGCAGATCCTCATCAACTTCAATGCCCGTTCTTTGAACAAAAAAATTACATTGAACACTGATGGTAAGCTGCTTTTTCTTGAAAGTGATGAAATCTTATATGCTGAATCTGACGGAAACTATAGCACCATTTACCTTACGGACGGCCAAAAGATCGTGCTGACCAAAAAACTGAAGGAAGTGAATTCCCTTCTGCCATCAGATGCCTTTTTCCGAATACACAACTCCTATATCATCAATCTCAACAAAATCAAGGAATTCTTAAAGACCGATGGGTACGTCGTTTTAAAATCCAACCATAAGATTCCTGTTTCCAGACAGAAGAAATCCGATTTCCTGGACATGCTATAAAATGATGCCATTGCCAACCCCAAGAAAGCCCAGTAACCGCAACATACATCCTATATTTTTCCGAAGATATGTACTATTGCTCTTGGTTCTGCCCCTTTCCATGGCCCTAGAGGCCCAGCATCTTTCCGCGGAAATTAAGGACCAAGTGGACCGCCTGATCTATGCAGCGCCCAAGACCTATGCGGAAATTGACCAAGTCCTGCGCCCTGTACGACAAGATACCGCAGCCTTGGAACAATTTATGGCCCTTGCCAAAAAGAGGAACTATCTGGCCGGGCTGTGTTATGCCCTTAACCAAAAAGGCAGGTTCTATAGGGGGATTTCTGAATATTCAAAGGCCATCTCCCTTTTCCAGGAGGCCAAAGAACTCGCCGAAATAGCGGGCAACACCGAGTTCATTATTTATAGCCTTAACATGATGAGCGTGGTCTTTAGAAGAACGGAAGCCATAAAGTCTGCCCTAGACTATAGCCAAGAAGCCCTGGAATTGGCGGAATCCATAGAAAACCCTTCCGTAGGAATAAAGCGCAGTAAAAATGTCTCCTTGAACAGTATAGGCAATATTTACCAAATTTTGGAACAGTACGATCTGGCCATAGAAAAATACCGGCAAGCCATGCTGTTGGAGCGCGAACTGGACAATAAACTGGGGCTGGCCATTAACCATCAAAATATCGGGGAATGCCTAGAGGCCCAAGGCCAATTGAAAGAGGCCCTGGAAAATTACAACCAGTCCTTGGCCTATAATGAGGCCATAGATTCAGACAAGGGGAAAATCATCTGTTATGTAGGCATAGCGCATGTATATGTACATATGGGAAGGACCGAAGAGGCCCTTCTTCTGTTGCGGTCCTCATTGAAAAAAGCCAAACCCTTGGCCGACCAAAAGATCATCGTGGCCATTTTGATCAATATGGGTTGGACCTACATACACTTGCAAGAATATCAAAAAGCAGAACAGCAACTCACAAAAGCCCTATACCAAGCTGAGCAATATAATTTTGCGTCTGAAGTGGCAGAGGCCAATAAGTTTTTGGCGGAGCTGTGGATCAAACAAGATGATTACGAAAAGGCCATGGGCTTTTTCAAAGAACATAAAAATTATGAGGAGCAAATAAAGAAAAACCTCAACATGCGGTATGTCAATGACATGATCCAGCGTTATGAGACGGAAAAGAGAACAAATCAGATACAGCGCTTGGCCCAAGAAAATGAATCGGTACGGCAAAAGCTGCGTAAAAATAGGACCATGTTGCTCATTTCCGGTATTGGGTTATTGCTCTTGGCGGGCATCCTGTACATTTTATACAGACAATACCAGTTAAGCAATGAGAAAAAGTTGTTGACCTTGGAACAGACGATGCTGCGCAGCCAAATGAACCCCCATTTTTTATTCAACTCCCTGAACTCCATAAAGCTCTACATCATCAACAATGAACAGAAAAATGCCGTGCATTATCTGAACAAATTCTCTAAATTGGTTCGAAAAATACTGGAGGCCTCCTCGCAAAGGGAAATTCCGTTGGCAGAGGAACTGGAAACAGTGGAACTCTATATGAACATTGAGAACATTCGTTTCTCCAACGAAATCAATTTTAAGACCATCATTCACGATGACCTGGATGTGCACAATATAAAAATACCCTCTCTCATATTACAGCCTTTTCTAGAGAATGCCCTGTGGCACGGGCTTTCCTCAAAAGAGGGGGCAAAGAACATTTTGTTGGAGGTGCACCGGGGAGAGAGCGGCTTTATCAACATTAGTATTACGGACAATGGCGTGGGCAGGGACGCCGCAGAACGCATAAAAGAGGGTAAAGTACTGAAACGGAAATCCGTGGGCATAGACATCACCAAAGAACGGTTGGCCAATTTTTCAAAAGACTACCTCAATTCCTTTCAAGTAGACATCATTGACCTCTACGACCCTACCAATAGCCCCAAGGGCACAAAGATCGTACTCCATATTCCTATTGAGTAAGGTGCTGTTTGGCCACCTCTTCCAGCTCCTTGTACCATGACACCCCAAATTTTCGGATCAATGCCTCTTTCACAAATTTATACACGGGCACTTTGAGTTCTTGGCCCAAACTGCAGGCTGGATCACAAATATGCCATTTATGGTAATTGACCGCAGTAAGTTCCGTATACTCCCGTATCCGAACGGGATAGAGATGGCATGAAACCGGTTTTTTCCACGTAATGGCGCCATGGTTATGGGCTTCCTCAATGCCGCATTTGGCTATCTCACCATCAAACACCACGTAGGCACATTCACTGCCATTCACCAAAGGTGTTTCCCACTCCCCGTCTTCCCCTTTTACGAAAGCCCCTTGATCTTCGATCACCTCAATGCCCTCTGGGCGTAAAAAAGGTTTTACCTTATGGTAAATATCCACCAAGATCTCCGTTTCCCTATCCGTGAGGGGGGCACCGGCATCACCGTCCACACAACAGGCCCCTTTGCACGCGGATAAGTTGCATACAAAATCATTTTCAATGATCTCTTCAGAAATAATGGTCTTTCCCAGTTGAAACATGCCAAAGAATTAAGTGTGCAAGATACTGCTTTTGCGTGCCGGAACATTCACGATTATTTAAAATTTGAAACATCCAAAACCCTATTTATAAGCGTAGATTTGCAAAAATTTATTGACATGACCTTTCATTTCAACTTAAGGGAAATTACCACGGCCAGCATGGTGCTCTTTGCGGTCATTGATATTTTGGGCAGTATACCCATTATCATTGGGCTTAGAAAAAAGGTGGGCCATATTCAATCTGAGAAGGCCAGCATCGTGGCAGCATGTCTCATGGTGGCCTTCTTGTTTTTGGGCGAGGAAATATTAAAACTAATAGGCATAGACGTAAATTCCTTTGCTGTAGCCGGGGCCTTTATCATCTTCTTTTTGGCCATAGAGATGATTTTGGGCATAAGCCTCTACCGTGATGATGAGCCGGAAAGCGCCTCCATTGTTCCCATAGCCTTTCCGCTCATTGCTGGGGCGGGCACCTTGACGTCCATCCTGTCCCTACGGGCGGAATATTATGTGGAGAACATCATTGTGGCCATTGTCATCAACATTATCTTTGTTTACTTGGTCTTGAAATCGTCCGCCAAGTTAGAGCGTAAACTCGGTAAAAACGGGGTGAATGTCATCCGAAAGGTTTTCGGGGTGGTGCTCATGGCCATTGCGGTTAAATTGTTCGCGGCCAACATCAATGCCCTTTTCAGCCATTGAAAAAGATTGTATTTTTGTTATCTAATGCAGCAGGAAAATGAACAGAATCGTATCCATTATTTTAATTGTCCTTGCCTTGGCGCTCATAACCTACAACGTAACGTTGATCAACTTTGAAAATCCGTTGGAGGGCAACAGCATCATAGCCATGATCGGTATTGTGGCATCTCTCTGCGCCATTGTGCTCGTCTTGATCTATAATGCCAGCAAGAAAGTGCAAAACAAGATGAACGAGGATTAATCTCTTGGCGCGGTTTCCAAAGGAGCGGCCTCTTTTACCATGGGCCTGTCCAACCGCAGTACCTCTTGCAGCATAGGGTCTTCCGAACTTCTGATCTTGGCCCCTACATTGTCATTGAAAAGTTGTTCCGCCAAAGCTGCCTTAATATACCGCTTAATGGTCTGCTCATGGTCGTAGAAATTCATGCGCAAGTTTCTACTTACGCTATATTCCACGAAATCACCGAACAGAATATCATCTACCCTGAAATCCTCCAAAAATTCAGTTTGTGTGTAGGCGCGGTAGCGGGTCCGGTCAGATTCCAAGTGCTCAAACACAAAAAAGGAGAGGAAACCAAGGCTTTCCATACTGGCCACAGCTTCTTCTTCATTGGAGCCAAGGGGCACAAAGACGTCTGGAATAATGCCCCCACCACCATAGACCACTTTGCCATTGGGGGTGGTGAACTTCAATGAATCGGCCACCTTAATACTGTCCACGGAAACGAGTTCGCCACTATGGTAACGCTCCATAAAACGCTGGTAATAATCTTTTGACCCTTTCTCGTAATTTCTTTGGATGCTCCGCCCCGTGGGTGTATAGTAGCGGGAAACGGTGAGCCTAACGGCAGAACCATCCCCCAGTGCCATTTCTCTTTGCACCAAGCCTTTGCCAAAGGATCGCCTGCCCACAATAGTGCCCACATCATTGTCCTGTAAGGCCCCGGCAATGATCTCACTGGCAGAAGCGGACCTTTCATTGATCAGAACATACACCGGCTTGTTCTCAAAGCTTCCCTTTTTTGTGGCATAACTCTTATCTATGTTCCCTTTTTTGTTCTTGGTAAAAAGAATCAACTTACCATCATTTAAGAATTCATCCGCCATTTGTTCCGCAATGCCAAGATAGCCTCCGGGATTGTCCCTAAGATCCAACACCAATTTTTTTGCACCTTGCTCCGTTAGGTCTGCCAATGCCTCTTTGAATTCCATAAAGGTGGATTCCGCAAAGCGGTTCACCTTTATATACCCCATATCCGGCTTCAACAAATAGGAGGCCGTGACACTCTTTATGGGCACCACTCCCCTTTTTATGTTCACGGTAAAGGTCTTTCCGGTAGTACTTCTGTACACCGTAAGGGCAATGGGGCTTCCTTCCTTTCCCTTCAACTTGTCCACAATGACCTCACTGGGCATGCCCTTGCCGTGCAAGGTGTCCGCTCCTGCCATAAGAATACGGTCTCCCGGAAGGAGGCCTACCTTGGCACTTGGCCCCCCGGGAACGGTTCGTATGACCGCTATGGTATCTTGGTAGGTATAAAAATTGATGCCAATGCCCACAAAATCCCCTTTCATGTTCTCGGCTACGCGCTTCATGTCCTTTTCCGGGATGTAAACGGAGTGGGGATCCAACTTTTCCAAAATACTGTTCACGGTGACATCCACAATACTGTCCGTGTTCACCTCATCCACGTATTCATAGTCTATGTAATCTATGAGCCGGTTGAGCTTATCCTTTTTTGAATTGGTGGTGAACAAGCGCTCTGGGGTATCATTGAAATGCAGTTTTCCACCCACAAAGATGCCCAAGGCCAAAGCCGCAGCAATGATGGTAGGTACTAAGTAATTGTATTTTCTGCCCATTTTCTTCCTGATTGCTCTACTAGGCCCCGATCTCTGGTAAATGCAGCAGCTCTACGCCGGCCTTTTCCAAAAAATCTAGCCCTGAATTATCTTTGTAAGCCCGCTGGTACACTACACGTTTTATGCCAGACTGGTGAATCAGCTTACTGCATTCACGGCATGGGGATAGGGTGATGTACAAGGTGGCCCCTTCACAGGATTGCGTGGAACTGGCCACTTTTGATATGGCATTGGCCTCTGCGTGCAGCACATACCATTTGGTATACCCCTCGTCATCCTCACAACTGTTCTCAAAACCCGTAGGGGTGCCGTTGTACCCATCTGAAATGATCATTCTGGCCTTGACAATAATGGCCCCGACCTGCTTGCGCTTGCAGTAGGATAATTTTCCCCATTCCTGTGCCATTCTAAGATAGGCCTTGTCATACTTCTGCTGCTTGGCTTTTTTCATGTATATCTGGGGAATATGGACCCTACTTTTTACTAAGATACCTGCTTTACTGCGGGATGCCAACCCCTTTTGGACAATTTAACACAACCCTACCATGGAAACGTGTTCCACAGCAAGGGTATTGTGATCAAAAGAATAAGACTGCTGGCCCACAAGACAAAATGGGATTGTTTGATGTGTAGCAACACTTGTAGGACGTATGCCAAAAGCAACACCAAAACCACAATGATCACCTGAGATACTTCTATGCCCAAGGCAAAACCCAATAAGGGTGCCACCCTTTCCTCAAGCCCTGCAACCAGCATCTTAAAATAATTGGAGAACCCAAAACCATGTACCAGCCCAAAAAAGGCGGTGGCGCCCAGGTGCCAAAACAGGTTCTGGCCCTCTTGCCCGCCCCGGAGTTTTATAATGTTGTACAAGGCCGTGAGCACTATGGTCACCGGAATCAAAAATTCTATCAGGGAGACCTCCACAGTGATGATGCCATACACGGATAAGAAAAGGGAAAGACAATGGGTCACCGTAAAGACAGTGGCCAAGAGCACCACACTTTTCCACTGTTTGAAGGTGAACGGTACCGCCAGGGCAGAGAGAAACAAGATATGGTCATAGGCTCCCAAATCCAAAACGTGGTCCAGCCCCATTTTTACATAAAACCAAAAATCTTCCATAATTAGTTCATTTTAGGAGCATTAAGCTATGCCTCTTTCTTTTTGTATGGTCTCATAGGCCTTTTGCACTTCCTTGAATTTTTCCTCGGCCCCCTTTTTTATGGCTTCATCTTGTGTGTTTACCCGATCGGGGTGGTACTTTTTAGCCATGGCCCTGTAGGCTTTTTTCACTTCGTCATTGGTAGCGGTCTTCTCTATTTCCAGGATCTTGTACGATGTATCCGCAGATTTGATGAACATGGCCATAATGCTCTCAAAATCCGGGGCCCCCACGCGAAGGTACCCTGCGATCTCCTTTAATTTTTCAATTTCCGGGGCGGTGACCCTACCATCTGCCTGTGCAATGCCAAAAAGAAAATGGAGCAACTGCAAGCGCACTTCATAACGGGTACGCTGGTTTAAGAAAGCACAGATGCGCTGGGCGGAGATTTCACGCTTTTTGTTGATTTCATTGAACGTCCGGAAAATGGCATTGGCCTTATCCTTGCCATAAGTGGATACAAAATATTGCCGCACGTAGTCCATTTCTCGTTGGCTTACCGCCCCATCCGCCTTAATGACAATGGAACAAAGCGAAATAAGGTTCAGCTCAAAATCCGCAGGCGAAACATTGGGCCTGGTAAAATCCGTGAAAACGGTTTTTGTGCGGGCCTGATCACCACTTAAAAAACCATCCAACAGGCTACCTGCGAAAAAACCGAGCACCGCGCCCCCTATCCCTCTAATAAAGAAGCCGATCAAAGCCCCCAACCATTTGATCATGTGCACATTTTGATAGCGGCAAAGATAAAAGATCATTGGCAAAAGCAAAGGCAAATGAAACGTTAAGGCAGTCTCTTTTAAATTTACAAAATGGTTATCTTTGTGCTAATGTAATTGTTAATTAAAAAGAAAAGTATGTATCCTGCAGAATTAGTAAAACCCATGAGAGAAGATCTGGCATCTGTCGGATTTGAAGAATTATATACCGCAGAAGCTGTTGAAAGCGCCATCAACAAAGAGGGAACCACTCTGGTGGTCGTAAACTCCGTTTGTGGATGCGCTGCTGCCAACGCCAGGCCAGCTGCCAAAATGAGCTTACAGCACGGCAAAAAACCGGACCATGCCGTTACCGTATTTGCCGGGGTGGACACTGAGGCGGTCAATGCCGCCAGAAACCTTATGGTGCCCTTTCCCCCTTCATCGCCTTCTATGGCCCTTTTCAAAAATGGGGAACTGGTGCACATGATAGAGCGGCACCACATTGAAGGAAGACCGGCAGAAATGATAGCCGAAAACCTTACACAAGCCTATGACGAGTTTTGTTGATGCCCACTGAATGCATCTAAATGACGGGTCATAGATTTATGCGATTAAACCACTTCAAATGAAGTGGTTTTTTATTTTTGTAGCATGAAAAAGCTTCTGTCGTACCTCCTAACGCCCGTCTTTTTTGTGGTTTTTGGCCTGGTACTTATTATTTTTCATCCGGTTTTATGGTCCTTGCACCATTTGTTTGGCTATGCGGGGCTAAAAAGGGGCATTAGCGTACTCAACCTTTGCCTTATGCGAACTACCAATATCCTAGGGACCTCCTACAAGTTCAACAAGCCATTTGCCATCCCCGCCCATCGGCCCCTGATCATTGTAACGAACCATCAAAGCATGTATGACATTCCGCCCATTATTTGGTATATGAGAAAACACCATCCCAAATTTGTGAGCAAAAAGGAATTGGGCAAGGGCATTCCCAGCGTTTCCTATAATTTGGTGCATGGCGGCTCCGCATTGATCGACAGGAAAGATGGTAAATCCGCCCTGCGTGAAATTGGCAAACTGGGAAGCTATGTTGAAAAGCACCACCGTGCAGCGGTCATTTTTCCCGAGGGTACCAGAAGCAGGGATGGCCATCCCAAGCCCTTTAAGCCCATGGGGCTAAAAATGTTGCTGAAGAAGGCACCGTCTGCCTTAATCATCCCCATCAGCATCAATAATTCATGGAAATTGGTGCGCTATGGTAAATTTCCCATGGGCATAGGGGCCCGCGTAACGTTTGATGTACATAGGCCCATGGAAAACACTGGGAATGTGGACACGCTTATCCAAAAAATAGAAACCGCCGTTACCTCTGGCATAAACTCTTTTAAATGACCGATGCCGAACTGGTTGAAGAGACCATTGCCTTTGTAAAGGAAACCTTGGCCCATGCGGAAGGGGGCCATGATTGGTTCCATATTCAACGGGTGTTCAACAATACCATACTGATCGCCAAATCTGAAGATGTGGACATATTGGTGGTAAGTCTTGCGGCCCTTCTTCATGACATTGCCGACTCAAAATTCCATAACGGCGACGAAACAGTGGGGCCCAAAATGGCCAAGGAATTTTTAAGTGCCCTGCAAGTGCCAAAAAAAACGATACGGCACGTGGTGAAGATCATTGAAAACATCTCTTACAAAACCAGTCTCCCAGAAAAAGGAAAGCAAAGAAAGAAGTTCACCTCCCCAGAACTGGCCGTTGTTCAAGATGCGGACCGCTTGGATGCCATGGGCGCCATTGGCATTGCAAGAGCCTTTAATTATGGTGGGTTTAAAAACAGGGCCATGCACGATCCCGCCATTCCTCCCAATTTAAAAATGTCAAAGGGGGAGTATAAAAAGGCCAACGGCCCCACCATCAACCATTTTTATGAAAAACTACTGCTGTTAAAGGATAAAATGAACACCCCTACGGGCAAGGAACTCGCCGAAGAGCGCCATCAATACATGCTTGACTTTCTACAACAGTTCTTCAAGGAGTGGAACCCGCTGGCCCAAAAAAATCCCCTGAAATAGAAAACCCGTTGGCGTTGAGCAGTAACGGCAACGGGTCATATACCTAACATGGCCCAAAGGCCCTATTTCTTTTCAGGAAGGCCCCTTGTCAACCAACCACGTCTATTGGCCGTAGCAATGGCGTAGGGGGTAATCCAGAATAATCCAAAGGTATAAAGGATACTGTAGGAATAGGCCCAAAAAGATTCCGAAACATCATATCGCTTCGCATAGAACAACACCGGAAAGGTAGACAGCACCAAAATACTGGCCAGGGTGGAACTAATGAACAATAATGGATGGCTAAGCACAAAGAAAAGCATGAACACCAAAAAGGGATAGCTCATAATGATTTTTGAGAACTGGCTGAGGAACAAGAGCCTTGTGCCCATTTTTGAACCTTGCCTAAAGTTTTTGAACACGTATTTAGACATCTCAATGTTCTCCCTTACGTTACTGCGCCCCCACCTAATGAACATTTTGTAGAGCCCTTTGTAATGCTCCGGCACATTGGTATAGGCGTAGGCATTTCTTTGAAAAAGCACATGATAGCCCTGTTTTAAGATCATGTTGGTCATGGCGCGGTCCTCACCAATATCAGATGGCTGGCCCATGAACGTCTGGTTGATCCAGTCCGGCAAACAGGCAAAGACCGCTTCTCTCCGGTAGGCCGCCAAAGCACCAGGGGTGCAGAGTACGGAGTTCAAACTGCTTTCCGCAGAGCGCACAAATTCAAAACTGAGCACAAAGCTTACGTCCAACATTTTGGGCAATAGCGCCTTTTTATTGTTGAGTACCCGTATGTTTCCCGCAACGGCACCGCAATTTTCATTGGTCACGAACGGACTCACCAAATTGCGCAGTGTATCTTTTTTTACAATGGAGTCACTGTCCACCGTTACGAACACCTCCCCCGTACCTTCATTGAAGCCACGGTACAGCGCATGGCGCTTGCCCATGTTCTTGGGCTGTTGGCAAATGGAGACGCGTTCCCCTAATTCCCTTTTGGCCTCTTGCATCCATTTCCAGGTATCATCCTTACTGCCATCGTCTATGGACAATAATTGTAATTTCTCCGCTGGATAGTCACTTTCGGCCAAACTCATCAACGTGGCCCACACTTGCTTGCCTTCATTATAGGCAGGTACAATGACGGTAACAGCGGGCAGCTCTTCATCCAAGACCGAAGCTATGGGCCTATAGACAAAATAACGCACCAAAGTGTACAGAAAGAATAAGGCCTTATAAACGAATAAGGCCGTGGCAATGGCCATAAAAATCAGTCCGATCATGCTGCTTTTTCGGTCTGCACGGAACTGTGTAAAATCACTCTGCAAGATATAGACCATGTACGCAGCTCCCACCATGAGTACAAAAGTGCTGCCAAGCACAAAAATGCCCCAGGCATCTGCGGTTTCAAAAAATCGTTTCAGTATGTTGATGGGCCCTTTTTTTGCCAAAGGGCGGGCAAGGAGCTTTGGCTCATGACTCTTTTTCATTTTCTGTAGTGTATTTGCGTAATATGTGTTCAGGGGTTATACGTAGCAATGGAAGCGTTGGACGTGTATTTCTCAATTATTTAACACGCCTAGCATTGATTTAACTATAGCTTTGCCACCTAAACGACACCAAAAAAGTAAATTCCCTATTTTTTGTAACTTTCCAATTCAGTTTAAAAAACCAGATGCACTCCATGAAAAGAAGAAAATTTATCAAGAATGCCACCGTGGCGTCAACCGCTTTTTCCATTGTGCCCAGTTTTGTGCTCGGCAAACAGCATACCCCGCCCAGTGATACCCTATATATGGCTGCCTTTGGTGTGGGGGGGCGTGGGGGCGGGGTTATTCGCGGCCTACACGAAACGCAAAAAGTGAAGTTCGTGGCCCTCTGCGATGTGGACGAGCGCCGGGCAGCAGAAACCTTTGCGGCCTACCCTGCGGCCAAACGGTACAAAGACTTTAGGACCGTTTATGACAAACACCTCAATGAAATCGATGCCATTATGGTGGCCACTCCAGACCATACCCATGCCCCTATAGCCCTGCCCTTTATGCAGGCCAAGAAACATGCGTACGTGGAAAAGCCACTGACCCATAACATCAACGAGGCCCGTACCATGACCCAAGTGGCAAAACAAAACGGCATTGTGACCCAAATGGGCAACCAAGGCGCCTCCAGTGATGGCAGCCGGGAAGCCAAGGAATGGATCCAGTCTGGGGTCATTGGCAAAGTATACAAGGTGGATTGTTGGACCAATAGACCGGTTTGGCCGCAAGGGGTGCCCGTACCCAAGGGAAAAGATCGGATTCCCAAGGAACTGGATTGGGACCTTTGGTTGGGTCCTGCGGAAATGCGTGATTATAACAATGCCTACCTGCCCTTTAAATGGAGGGGATTCTGGGATTTTGGTACCGGGGCCCTAGGAGATATGGGCTGTCATATCATGGAAACCCCCTTTGGGGTCCTAGATCTGGGGTATCCCACGGAGGCCGAAGCCAGTTGCACCACCAATTGGGTGGGCGATTTCGTGGAAGCGGATTACAGCGAGTCCTGCCCCGCAAGTAGCATTGTGCGCTTAAAGTTCAATACAGAGGAACATGGGGACATTGCACTGAATTGGTATGATGGCGGACTCCTGCCTGATCTGCCAGATGAGCTCAAAGATGGGGAGACCATTGGCGATGCCGGGGGCGGGAGTATATTTTACGGCACTAGGGGCATCTTGGTCTGTGACACCTATTCCAGAAATGCCCGCTTGCTCCCTTCCAGTACCATGAAATTGTTGACCCCACCAGAACCGTACCTAAAACGAATTGAGGGTGATACGGGCGGCCATCAGAAAAACTTTGTGGAAGGCTGCCTCAACGGGGTGGAAACCTCCTCTGCCTTTGAACGGTCGGGCCCCTTGACCGAAGCCGTACTCATGGGGAACCTCGCCATCAAGGCCTTCCAGTACAAACAATTGAAAGCCGGTAAAAAACTGGGCGATTGGGATCCATTTGAATATCCAGGCAGGCGCAAGATCCTCTGGGACGGCGATAACATGAAGGTCACCAATTGGGACTTGGCCAATGAATGGGTCAAAGGCAATTACCGCAAAGGTTGGGAGCTCAGCGTATGATCCAAGTACAGTTTTTATAGTAAAAGCGCACCTTTTGGTGCGCTTTTTCATGTTGCCCGGGCCAGAACACATCCATTTGCCCAGCTTACCAAAGCTTCATGCGTTTCATTTATGTAATGGATTGTTTTTGTATCTTACTCCCGTGTGTTCCTCCCTTACTCACAGAGATAAAAAGAGGGTAATGAAAACCAACCATTGAAAACTAAAACAACCCCATATGCACCTTAAAAAAATCCAACTGTGGGCCGTATCCTTGCTATGGCTGCTTGGCGTGGCCTGCACCACAGACGAAGTCCCCAGCGCTACCGTGATCCTACATGGCGGACCTATTTATACCGTAGACAGCACGCAGGCCATGGTGGAGGCCGTGGCCACTAAAGACCATAAGATCCTCTTTGCAGGTAGCCTTGCAGAGGCGGAAAAATACAAGACCGAGGAAACCACGATGATTGACTTGGAAGGCAAGACCATGACCCCGGGCCTCATTGAGGGCCACGGCCATTTTATGGGCCTTGGGTACAATGAACTCAATTTGGACCTGATGTCCACCACTAGTTACCAAGAGATTGTGGATGCCGTTGCCGAAGCCGTCCAAAAAGCCGCTCCTGGGGAATGGATCACCGGCCGTGGATGGCACCAGAGCAAGTGGACCACCATGCCAGAGGTTACGGTGAACGGATTTCAAACGCATGATCTTTTAAGCGCAATATCACCAGATAACCCTGTGTTCTTGAGACATGCCAGTGGCCATGCCGGTTTTGCCAATGCCAAGGCCATGGAGATCGCCGGCCTACAACTGGTGGCCAAGGAAGGTATTGACGCCATGGAGGTAGAGGGTGGGGAAGTCATGCGGGATGGTATGGGCCTGCCCACGGGCATCTTCAATGAACGCGCTATGGGCCTCATTACAAAGCACATTCCAGAGACCACGCCAGAAAAAGATACCAAGGCTTTTGAACTTGCCGTGGCGGCCTGCCACCGGAATGGTATTACGGGCTTCCATGATGCGGGCATAGGACGGGAAACCATCGCCCTATATCAAAAAATGAAGCAGGAAGACAAGATGAAGATACGGATGTATGCCATGCTCACGGGGTGGGACAAGGAACTCCTGCAAGAATGGTACGTTCAAGGGCCCATGATAGATTCCCTGGCCTTGTTCACCATCCGCTCTGTAAAATTGAACTGTGATGGGGCCTTGGGGTCCCGTGGGGCCTGGTTGTTGGAGGAATATACGGACCGGCCCGGCCATTTTGGCCATGAGACCCTGCCCATGGAATTTGTGAAGGAAACCGCGCTCAACGGGTTGGAGCATGGTTTTCAAGTTTGTGCCCATGCCATAGGCGATCGGGCCAACCGCGAGATATTGGACCGTTATGAGGCCGCCTTTACCGAAACCCCGGCAGCCACCAAAGACCACCGTTACCGCATTGAGCACGCACAGCACCTGCACCCAGAGGATATTCCCCGGTTTGCCCAGCTTGGGGTCATCCCCGCCATGCAGGCCGTACATATGTCCTCAGACAGACCATGGGCCATAGACCGTTTGGGGGAACAGCGCATTAAGGAAGGTGCCTATATGTGGCAGGCCTTGTTGAAAACAGGAATCCCCATTGTGAACGGTACGGATGTGCCCGTAGAGCCCTTGGATCCCATAGCCAGCTTTTATGCGAGCGTAAGCCGCAAAACGCTTCAGGGCACGCCCGAGGAAGGATACGAGCCCGAACAAAAAATGACGCGTGAGCAAGCGCTGCGTTCCTACACCTTGGATGCCGCTTATGGCGCCTTTGAAGAGGACATCAAAGGTTCCATTACCCCGGGCAAGTTGGCCGATTTCACCATTTATGACCAGGATTTAATGACCGTTCCGGAGAACGAACTCTTGGACACTACAATCGCTATGACCATTTTTAATGGGAAGATTGTGTATACGAAACCCGAATAAATCAAAGCCTAGGCGCAGAACCACCGTAAAGACCAACAGCCCAGTAACCTTAAACCCCAATAGCTGTCAGACGCGCTGCAGCAATGGATATGCTAAGTGATTCTCAGAAACTACCTTTGGCAATGAAGTAAAGAACGTTAACCGCATATTAGCGAAAGGTATGGTTGCTGATGGAAATTACAAAGTTGTTGGCTATAGGGTTTTTCACCCTGCTCTGTAAAGAGTGCTGTGCGAAGTTTGCCCCGAGTACTCGGGGTACCGCCATAAGTTTTGGGCAAACAAATACAGATAAAGAGGCCATCAAGTCCCTATTGCAAAAAGAAGCGGACACTTGGCGATCTGGGGATATTGAAGCACATGCCGCCTGTTGGACCCTACGGCCTTACAGCCGCATTATCGTATCCACCCAACAGGGAGGTGCCATTGATGTTCCGCCGGAAATCATGCTCAAACCACCGGCTGCCATGGTGGGCCAAGGGGGTAAAGCCATTCTCAGTAATTTTAATATGAGCATCAACGGAGATCATGCTTGGGTAAGCCACGATGAAAAATCCATTTCCAAAGATGGCACGGCAAACTTTTCCTACGAGTTTCGGTTTTTGGAAAAGGAGGCTGGGGAATGGAAATTGGTGGGGCAATCCATACACCCCTACATTCCAAAAAACCAATAAAACAATGAAGAGCCCCGTTATGTCAGTAGAGCCGCAATACCGGGCGGCTGGTACAACAACCATCCGGTAATGCTATAACGGTCCGCAAAGGACTTCAATACGGCATGGGGCACTTCAGCACTTTTAAACAAGACACAGCGTTTGGCCATAGGGTCCACAAGGTGTATTTCCCTTTTCCCGTCAAGAATTTCCAATTGCCCCCCGTGGTGCGGTTGCCAGTTGTGGTTCAAATAGATCACCATGGAGATCATACGGTTGTTCCGGCCCTCAAACTGGTCCAAATGCCGGGCATAATGGCCTCCGGAGGGATAATGCGCCAAATGAAACTCCTCGCCTGAAAGACTTAGGTAGCAATACCGGTTCAAGATCTGTTTTGCTTCATCCAGCAGCAGCCAAAAATCCTGAAGGTCCTCATCCCTACCGCGATCCAACCAATAGGTACGGTCTCCCCGAATATTACGCTTGATCAGATTTTGGTTGGCGGCTCCAATCCCGGCCTGTTCAAATGCCGATAGCTTTTGATTGAAGAATTCACGGAGCTTGCCGTAAAGACCATCATCCAAGAAATCGTCAATAACCACATAATGATGTTCGGAAAGGACATCCATCCAGGACAGCCAAGCCTCAAGGTCATGAAATGTTTTCAATCATTGAATAAAAAAGGTCTGCGAAGGTAGATAAAAAACACATGTGCACTTCTAAAGAAAAAGAGAGAGCTGATCATTTTTAAAAGCGGCATGCAATTGGGTGTTCAACACTGGGTATTCCCTATTACCGTAATAATTGCGCTTGGCCAATTTTGCCATATCGTGAATCTGCTGTGCCATTTTTCCTTCACCTCGGTTCCTGATTCCAAACCGACTATCATTCAGTTTGCCCCCATGGCATTCCTTGATTTGGTTCAAGACCTTATCCGCCCGATCTGGCATGGCCTTATGTATCCAATCCGTGAACAAACCGCCCACGGCCCCATTGAGTCGCACTATCGTAAAACCAAAGGAGCGGGCGCCGTGTTCGGCACAGGTTTTGGCCAGATCCATGAGCTCATGACTGTTGATACCGGGAATGATGGGGGCCAGCATGGCATTGACCGGTATTCCTGCATCTGATAGCGTCTGAATGGTCTCCAACCGCTTCTTGATCGTTGCCGTGCGCGGTTCCAAGGAGCGGCGGGTCTTTTCGGACAGGGTGGTCACGGAGATATTGACCGCAACAAGCCCGTCTTTGTGCAAGGCCTTGAGCAGATCCAAATCGCGCAAGACCAGGGCGTTTTTGGTAATGATGCCCACCGGATGGCGGTAGCGCAAGAAAATTTCCAGACATTGGCGCGTAAGTTGAAACCGATGTTCCGCTGGTTGGTAACAGTCCGTATTGCCAGACATGACAATGGTACTGGCCTGCCATGGGGCCGTCCTTAATTTCGCCTCCAAAAGGGCTGGGGCGTTGTGTTTTACCAAGATGTTCCGCTCAAAATCCAAACCGGGGCCGTACCCCCAATAGTCGTGGGTGTTTCTGGCATAGCAATAGATACAACCATGCTCACAACCTTGGTAGGGGTTCATGGAATAGGCCATGCCCACATCCGGACTATTTACTTTGTTTACAATTGTTTTGGGATGAACGGGGATGAACCGTGTCTTGGTATCAAAAGCAGCTTCCCCTTCCAGTGCGCAAAATTCCAAAAAATCATCACGTAGCTCGTGGATATGTTCCAAAAACCGATTGGCCACCTGACGTTGTGCTCCCCTCCCCTTAAGGAAATGCTCATCCTTCATGAATTGGATTTATTCCAAATATAAGGATTTATTCCATATTAAAGAGACACTATACCTCTGAAGATTTATTTTATGGCCACCTGCACCAATTGTTTTTTTGTGCCCCTTTTGGCGTAAAAGAGCAATTGGTCCTCTATGGCATCCACTAAGGGCCTGGAGACCATGAGGGGCAACCTGGCCTCGGTATCATCTATGACCTTCTCATAGTCCATTTGGCCCTGTGCGTTCAATTTAATGAGGAACACATTCCGGTTGCGGCCCAGTCCCTGTTTGAACATGATCCGTTCTGAGCTGAGCTGTTGTGGATTTTCTGAAGCGGTGCTGATGAAGAAGAACGTATCATTCCCCTTAGTGTGGGCGGCATAGGACGTATAGGCATCGTCTCCCTGCGTCACCTCGGTCTTATTGATGTTCCTTGCCCAAATAAGGTCGCCTTGCGCACTTAATTTGGCACTCACAATATCATTATGGTGGTACCGCGTTACCAGGACGCGCCCACCGCTGCTATTGGCCTGTGTGCTCGTGGAGACAAAATATTCTTCCGCATTGAACAGGATGTGGCCTTCTTGGGTAAAGGACAAACCTTTAAAGACCAAGTTTTTGATGCTCTGGTCCTCTTCCCTTCCAAACTTGTCCATCATGAACTCTTCTGAAAAAGGATTGTGTTTTTGGGAAAGGATATCCAAGGACTTTGGTTGTATATTGTAATACACAATGCCATTGTACCGGTTGTCCTTACGGTCTGCATAGAAGCCCAAGCACAAGAGCTCACTGCCCTTGAAAATTGGTTTTATGGCCTCAGGAAACTTACCGGACGCATAGAAGGATTGTGTATTGCGGTCCGTTGCCGAGATGCGCACTAGCTCATATTGAAACTTACGCTCCGTGGCATTGAATCTTTTTTTCCTGAAATAGGCCTTCCCGGTCAGATATACATTTTTAAGGTCTGGTGAAAAGGCGATGTGCTCAAAGGCATAGTTCTTCTCCTCCACCTGATCGGAAAAATCGTGCTCCATCAATTTGCGTAAACTGGCATCAAAAACATGGATGTAATGTTGGTCCACTTTTCTTTTCTTGAAATGGGTGGTGATGGCAAAGGCCGATTTGTCCTCGTTGAAAAGGACGGAAGTGGTGAACCCGTTGGAAAAGTTGCGATTGTAATAATTGCGGTCCAAGGGCTGTTGCACCACTTCCGATGGAATGGTAAGCAAAACCTCCTTGGTGAAGTTGTATTCCGTAAAAGGGCTCCTGTGCACAATATAGTCATAGGCCATGGCCTCGTAGTCATATTCCAAAAACAAAAGGTAAACCTGCCCGTTCCTCACATAAGCCTCCACGAAATTGGCATCTTTGAGCTTGTAATTGTATTCTGAAACCAATTCCAGGTCTTTGTTGTAATGCTCCACAAAATAGCCTTTGGGCCGCAGCACAATGCCTTGGTAATAGGATCTCACCACCACAGTGCCCCCAACGCCATCATCCGCAATGGCCAGCATATTGGAATATTTGTACTTATCGTTGTATTTCTCGCCGATCAAATAATCTACCCGATCCCCTTGGGCCAGCATACTGCAAGTGGCCACCAGCAACATAATGCCCGGGAGCAAAGATTTCAACATACCCTTAATTTTATGCTACGAACCGGGAAAGTGGGCCTTTCTTTTCTCTAGGAAAGCCGTGGTACCCTCCGCAAAATCATCCGTGCCAAAGCACTCACCAAACGCGGAGACCTCCGTTTCATAGCCGTTAACCGTATTCATAAAACCCGCATTTATCGCTTTTATTGCATGGCCAATGGCAACGGAGGAATTGTTGGTGATCTTTTGGGCGAGTTTTTGGGCCAGGGGAAGCAGTTCCTCTTGGGGCACTACGTGGTTCACCAACCCATACTCCAAAGCTGTTGGCGCACCGATCATGCCTGCGGTCATGATCATCTCCATGGCCCTGCCCTTGCCCACTAGCTGAGGTAAGCGCTGGGTACCGCCGTAACCGGGAATGACCCCTAGGGAAACTTCGGGCAACCCCAATTTGGCAGTGTCACTGGCCACTCTGAAATGGCAGGCCATGGCCAGCTCCAAGCCGCCGCCCAAAGCAAAACCATTCACAGCGGCAATGACCGGTTTGGAGAGGTTTTCGATAAAATCAAAGAGCATCTTTTGCCCTTGGGCCGCCAATTCCTTTCCTTCCTTTACGGAAAAATCGGCGAACTCGGCAATATCGGCACCGGCCACAAAAGCCTTTTCCCCACTTCCTGTTAAGATAGCGACTTTGACGGTCTTATCCCTTTCCACTTCCTTGAACGCTCCATGGAGCTCGCGAATGGTTTCTTGATTAAGGGCGTTCAACTTTTTGGGCCTATTGACGGTCACAAGGGCAATTTCATTCTCTATGGATACAATGATGTTCTGGTAGGACATAACGTTCTATTTTAATGATTTACGTAGTTACAGTGGGGAAAAGTACACAAAAAACGGTACCCTTGCCGGGCTGTGAAGTCACCTTGATCTCCCCTTGGTAGGTTTCCACAATATTCTTTACCATGCCCAGCCCCAGCCCCATGCCACTGGTCTTGGTGGTGAACTTGGGCTCAAATATCTTATCCCTGTTCTCCTCAGAAATGCCAATACCATTGTCCGCCACGGAAATCTTTACTTGGTCGTCTTGCATGGCCACGGAGACCAATACCCTGGGCGATGCCACTTCGGGCACGGCCTGTATGGCATTTTTGACCAGATTGGTCACCACACGTATCAGTTGGGTACGGTCTAATTTGGCAATGATCTCTTCCTTTTCCGCGATAAAGTGGATATAGTCCTCATTGAAGATATCCAAGGCCAACTTCACGATCTTTACCACATTCAAGGTCTCATTCAGCTGTGCCGGCATTTCGGCAAAATTGGAAAAAGCAGAAGCAATACTGCTCATGGTATCTATCTGCTGAATGAGGGTCTTGGAATATTCCTTTACCTTTTTCTGAGCGTCCGGGTCTTGAGGATCAAACTTGCGCTCAAAGCTCTGTACACTCAAACGCATGGGCGTAAGGGGGTTTTTGATCTCATGGGCCACCTGTTTGGCCATTTCGCGCCAAGCCTGTTCCCGCTCGCTGCGGGCCAATTTGGCGGCGCTGCGCTCCAGTTCGTCTATCATGGCGTTATAGGCTCCTATGAGCTTTTCTATTTCCTCTCCAGGGCTCTCTATATGGATTTTTTGGTTGCGCTTGGTAAGATCTGTGCGCTCCATGACGTTGGATATGGTCTCCAAACTCCTTGTAATGTATTTTGAGATAATGAAGGCCAAAAGGATGGCAATGATGAGCATGAGCAGGTAAACCGCCCCCAAGCGCATCAAAAATTCACGCAGTTCCATTTGGTTGAACGTATTGTCCTCAAAATAGGGCAATTGTAAAATGCCGATGGGCTTAAAGCGGCGATCGGCAATATAGGTATAGGAGGTTTGGTAATTGTCCCCAGCGGCAGAGTTCTGTTCCAGGTACCGCTTTTGCGGACTCAGTTCCAATTGGTTCAGCACCTCGGGATTTAAGCACAGGGAAATGGAATCATTCTCAAATTTTGGCCTTGAACTTTTGATCAGGGAGCCATCCAACCCATATATGTTGAAGTTCATGTTCTGTACCACCGCTATCTCATAAATCTCGTCCTTGAAAATGAGCCCCAGGTTTTCCGTGGTGACGGGGTATGTGGTCTTTTGAATGGCCAGATCTATGCTCTGGCGTATCTGTTCCTCTTTACGATCCATACGATCCTCATGATAATCTATGGACTGTTCCTTGTATTGATACACCGTTACCCCAGCTATCAATACAGAGGCGATGAGCACCAAGAAGATCATGGCGAAGAATATGCGGCTTCTAAGGGAAAGTTGTATTAACAAGCGGTCAATCTTTCGTTTAAAGGTAGCAAATATCGCACCAAAAAATGGTCCGTTATCCCCATTGGGAGGAATTCAACCGAAGAATAGAGGGGCTTGACAACTGTACTTTCTACGCATTTGGGTTCTTCTTCCGCACTCTTTTGTACAATTTAATGCCCAGCATAAGCAAGATGCCCAGTACAATGATGCCCAAAACGCCAAACAGCCAATTGAAGGTACCTTTTAGTATCACCAAGAACACTACAGCGAAGAGAATCAGGGTAGCCCCCTCGTTCCAAATGCGCATGTAATTGGAAGTATGCCGAATATCATCCTTTTGAAACTGCTTGAACAGGATATGGTTGCGCCAGTGGTAGGCAAACAGAAGTACCACAAAGGCCAACTTTATGTGCATCCATGGTTGTTGTAGCCAATATGGGGCCAAGGCCAGTAACCAAAGCGCAAAGAGCGTGGCCAGAATGGCAGAGGGCCACGTGATGATATACCATAACCGCTTGGTCATCAATTTCAGCTGATCGGCCAAGATCTCCTTTTCCGGGGAGGGTTTTTCCCAAGCTTCTATATGGTAGATAAAAAGCCGGGGGATATAAAATAGCCCTGCAAACCAAGTGATGACAAAGATGAGGTGCAGGGCTTTTATATAATTATAGTAATCGGTCATGGCTTATTCAACTAAAAACAAATTCAAACACAAATACAAGCGCAAGCCTGCCTGTTGTCTTTAGGCAGGTTCAAGTGTCAAGTTCAAATCCTTTCATTTTATCCCCCACTAATGCACTAACCCACTAATTCACTAACCCACTTCTTTGCAAATTCAAACTCAAATACAAACTCAAACGCAAAATCAAATACAAATACAAGCAGAAGTTCAAAATCAAACTACAGCGCAACTATAACTAAATGTGCCAGTAGGGTTTTGCACCCTAAATGGGCATGTGGTCCAAAGATAGCTTCTTTTTGCCTTAAGGCAGGCCGGTCATTGCGATCGGGTCATATCCTGATGGCGCCGATGCCCGCCTCCCATAACTTTTGGTTCATCTGGGGCAGTTCCGTTTTTAGAAGGGTTTGGCCTTGGGCCTTTAGGCCTTGCCACTGTTGGTCCAACTCCGCTTTGCGGGCTATGGAGGAAGCGTTCACCCTTTGAATACTGCTATTGGTCTGGTTGATCAAGAAAAGGTACTCTGCCGTAAATTTGTTGGGGAAGTTCTCCACATCATCATAAGCCTGTGATTTGCGCTGTACCATGTCCTCATCCCAAGCCTTCATTTTTTCCAGCAGGGCGTTTGCGGCCGTTTTTGTTTCCCCGTTGGGCAGTTCCTGTGCCACGGTCTTCAATTGCTCCTGTGCCTTGTACAGCGTGTTCACCATATTGTGCATTTCGGTAACGCTGCGCTCCATCTCCGTCATGATCTGATCAAAGGCCTGGTATTGCCCTGGGCTTGTTTCGTAGAGCGGCACTTCCTTGATCTCCCCTTCAGCGCAGGCGGATGCCCCATTCACTTTAAGAGTCAGGTTATACTTGCCCGGAGGCGCCATGTGCCCCCTAAAACCGGCTTCAATGTACACATTGGGAATGCCGGGAATGATGGGGTAGCCCAAGTCCCAAACAAATCTATTGAGACCCTCGTTCTTGGTAAGTGTGGGCGCTGGTGGTGCCCCGCCCCCATTGTGGGGTACATAGGTGCTATCTTTCTCAGAGCTCAAGATACGCACCAAGGTACCATCTTCTTTACGTATCTCCAAGGAGATGGTCTCCCCTTCCTCCAATTTGGGCAATTGGTAATAGATCACCATGCCATGGGCCGGATTGATGCCCTCAAAGGGATGGGTTCCCGTAAACTTTTCAGTATTGCCGCTCATGGGACTGCCCCAAGAGCCATTGTAGGCCGGTGCTGGTTCGTACAGTTGGATTCCGTCGTTTTTGGGTCGGTATTGGCGTACCACAGATAGGTCATCCAGCACCCAAAAAGATCGCCCGGAGGTAGCTACAATCAGGTTCCCTTGATGCACTTTGAGGTCTAGAATCGGGGTTTGGGGCAGGTTCAATTGAAATACCTGCCACGTTTTGCCATGGTCATACGAAATGTACATGCCCTTTTCCGTACCAGCGTACAAGAGTCCCTTTCTCTCAGGGTCTTCGCGTACTACACGGGTAAAGGCACCGTAGGGGATGCTGCCGCTGATGTTGGTCCAGCTTTTTCCGTAATCGATGGTCTTGTACAGGGCCGGGGCATAATCATTGAACTTATAGCGCGTGGTGGCAATATAGGCCGTAGCAGGGTCATGGGGAGATACCTCAATGGCATTGACCAAGGTTTCCCCAAATCCTTTTGGCGTGACATTCTCCCAGGTTTCACCTCCATTTTTGGTGATATGCACCAAGCCATCATCGCTGCCCGTCCAGAAAACGCCCTTTTCATGGGGCGATTCCACCATATAGGCGATGGTACCATAATTTTCTGCCCCTACGGCCTCATTGGTATAAGGCCCGCCGCCATTGCCCTGTTTTTCATCTATATTACGGGTTAGGTCTGGGGAGATTTCTTCCCAAGTAACTCCCATATCCGTTGTGCGGAGCACCAGTTGCGCCGCATGGTAATAGGTACCCGGTTCATGTTTGGAGCCAATAATGGGCGCGTTCCAATTATAGAGATATTTCATATTGCGCGCCTCCCTGCCCAAATACTGGATCGGGGCGGCCATAATGTTGGTGGACGCTTTGGAATCCATGTCCAGTACTTCTATGGTGCCCAGATAGCTTCCTCCCAATACGTATTTAGGATTATCCGGGTCAAAGGCCAAAAAGGCACTCTCCCCGCCTGCGGCATACGTCCAATCTTCCCGTCCTATGCTCCATCGGCCCAAAGAAAGACTGGCAATGCGCACGGAGGTATTGTCCTGTTGGCCCCCGTAAATGTTATAAGGAAATAAATTATCTGTACTAATGCGATAAAATTGAGCCGTGGGCATATTATCTTGTGAAGACCACGTTTCGCCATAGTCAAAAGTAATCGTGGCACCCCCATCATCTGCCAAGACCATATTATTGGAATTGGTAGGGTTGATCCAAAGATCATGGGTGTCGCCATGAGGAACATCAATGGTTTCCCAAGTCTTGCCACCATCTTCAGAACGAAACATAGATGCACTTAAAACATAGACGGTATTGGCATCATTGGGGTCTGCGAAGACCTCTATGTAATACCAGGCCCTCTGTACCAATCTATTATCTCCACTCACCATACTCCACGAGGCGCCAGCATCATTGGACACAAAAAGCCCTCCCTTATCCGCATTGGAATCGCTCTCGATCAATGCGTATACCTTATTTGAATTAGCGGGACTCACCGCTATGGCCATTTTCCCTTTCTCTTCAGGAAGTCCTTTTTTAAGTTCTTTCCAAGTCTCGCCCCCATCAACGGATTTGTACAGGCCACTGCCGTCCCCCCCGCTTACCACCTTATTGGGCATGCGTTGGTGGTGCCACATGGCCGCGTACATGACCTCAGGATAATTGGCATCCATGGAAAGTTCTGCCGCCCCGGTTAGAGTATTGACATACAAGGTCTTTTTCCAAGTGAGGCCACCATCAACGGACTTGTAAATGCCCCGCTCCTCATTGCCCTCAAAGAGGGCCCCTTGGGCGGCAACGTATACGATCTTCGGGTCTGTTGGATGGATAAGGATGCGCGAGATGTGCTGGGTCTTCTCCAGGCCCAATTTTTTCCAGGTCTTTCCGGCATCGGTGGACTTGTAGACCCCGTCCCCGTAAGAGGTCATGACCCCTCTTGGGGCATGTTCCCCCATGCCACAATACACAATATTGGGGTTAGATCGGGATACCGCCACGGCACCCACAGACCCCATTTCAAAAAAGCCGTCCGAGATATTGTCCCATTTTTGGCCGGCGGTCTCCGTCTTCCAAAGGCCACCTCCGGTGGTGCCCATGTAATAGGTCATGGCATCGCCCACCACACCGGATGCCGTTACGGAACGGCCACCCCTGTAAGGGCCTATGTTCCTGTATTTTACAGGATCGAAATACTCGTTTGCCGTTTGGGCAACGCTTCCCAGCATACCAAACACTAGGGCAACAAACCAAAAATTTAATTGTCTCATTTTTTTATATCCCATATTAATCCTCTATGAACAGGTAGTTTAATTGCAGCGCATTGAATTGCTGATTGAATTCCTTCAAATCACTTGAAATAACGGCATCGAAAACATTCAGCTGTTTCTTTATCTTTTCGGTCAGCTCATTTTTTACGGCGATGTCCTGCTCCGTGGGCGGAAAATCATCTATGGCCACCAAACTGTTCAAATGGCCCAATTTATTGGTCAACTTGATCGGAAAGTTCAAAGGGTCTTGGTTACTACGGTTCTTGGTCTGGTAGAGCGCCTTTTCCACTTCCCCCAACTTCTCTTTCATGGCCTTGGCTTTTTCCACCAACTCTTTAGTGGCCCCATTATCCTTGTACTGTTCCGTGAATGCATTTAACTGGGTGCTCACATTCCTGATTTTCTTTATGGATTGGTGCGCCCTGTCTATGGTAGTGTTGATGTCCGTGATAAAATCAAATTGCCGTTGCATGTCCGCCACTGAGGCCTCGGCACGGGGATCAGGAAGTATGGTGAAGGTTTCGTTGGTACTTTCCCCATTCACATTGAGGTGCAACTTGTAGGTACCGGGCACTGCTTTGGCACCATCCAAATTGGCCCACCACAGGATCATGCCGTCCAATTTTTCGGCCCCTTTGCCACGGGTGTCCCAAACAAAGGTATTTCCACCTTTTTTAACCTCCAATTGATTCTTTTTCTCCTTGGCCTTGTTGCTATAGGTGGCCAAGGTATCGCCCTGCATACTGGTAAAGGTCAAGTGCACACTGTCCTTTTCCTGCAGCTCTTTAAGGAAGTAATGGGCAACCACGCCATTGGGGTGGTTCTCGCCCGCCGTCTTTGAGGGGGTCCTGGACATGCGGCCTTTGGTACGGTAACTATCCTTTGGCTTATAGAGCACCATTTTGGCCGATTTTTTTTCATCGTTCAATTGGTGCAAAACGGTAAGGTCATCTATGATCCACAAACTACGACCTTGCGTGGCCACGACCAGGTTGTTCTCCTTTACGGCCAGATCGGTAATAGGGACTATGGGCAGATTCATCTGAAAGGGAGCCCAATTGGCCCCATCATCAAAAGAGATGTACATGCCCGTTTCTGTTCCGGCATACAGCAGTCCCTTTCTTTTGGGATCTTCCCGCACCACCCGGGTAAAATGCTCTGCTGGTATACCCTTGGTGATCGTGGTCCATGTTTTTCCATAATCCGTGGTTTTGTAGAGATAAGGTGTAAAATCGCCCAATTTGTAACGCGTGGCGGCCACATAACACGTTCCCTCATCAAAGGCGGAAGGTTCTATGCTGTTGACCATGTTCCACTCTGGCATATTGGCCGGGGTTACATTCTCCCAGTTGGTGCCCCCATCTTTGGACACATGGATGAGTCCGTCATCACTGCCCACCCATAGTAGGCCCTCTTTCAACGGACTCTCATTGGCCGCAAAAATAGTACAATAATATTCCACACTGGTATTGTCTTGTGTAATGGGGCCCCCGCTGGATTTCAGTTTGCTGGGGTCGTTCCTTGTAAGGTCTCCACTCAACAACTCCCAACTCTGGCCCTCATTGGTAGATAGGTGCACATGGTTGGAAAAGGTGTACAGCTTCTTAGGGTCGTGCTTACTGAACATGATCGGGAAATTCCATTGAAAACGGTATTTCATGGCCTCTGCCCCTGCCCCCATGGGGTTATCTGGCCAAACATTCACGCCGCGCACAGTACCCTTGTCATGGTTTACCCGGGTAAGGAAACCGTCATAACTTCCACCATAGACGATATCATTATTGGTGGGGTCTACGGCAATATGGGCCGATTCTCCGCCAGCAGTCTCTTCCCAATCATCCTCCGTAATGCCATACCCATCACTCCTGTGGTTGATGCGCAAGGTGGAATTGTCCTGTTGCGCCACATAGATTCGGTACGGGAAAGCGTTGTCCGTGGTAACCCTATAAAATTGGGCCGTGGGTTGGTTGTAGTACGTGCTCCACGTCTCGCCCCCGTCATAGCTGATTTGAGCGCCCCCATCATCGCCAATGATCATGCGCTTTCCATTTTCAGGGGATATCCATAGATCATGGTGATCCCCGTGCGGGGCATTGAAAGAGGAGAACGATTTACCTCCATCGCTGGATTTATGGTAGCTTACATTCAATACGTACACCACATCCTCATCTTCGGTATCCGCATATACCCTGGTGTAATACCATGCCCTTTGGCGAAGGCTCCTATCACTATTGACCAAGGTCCATTTTTTTCCCCCATCATCCGATCGGTAGAGACCCCCTTTTTCCTTATTCTCCACGATGGCCCATACGCGTTCTGAATTTACAGGAGACACGGTGATGCCCATAATGCCGAGCGTATCCGTTGGAAAGCCTTCGTTCTTTGAAATCTCAGACCAGGTTTCCCCACTGTCCGTACTTTTCCAGAGGGCAGAACCTTCCCCGCCACTGCTAAGACTATACGGTGTTCTTTGTGCACGCCATGTAGAGGCGTACAAGATTCTAGGGTTATTGGGGTCAAAGGTGAGGTCTACGGCCCCGGCTTGGTCATTGACAAAAAGGACTTGTTTCCATGATTGTCCGCCATCCGTGCTTTTGTAAATACCGCGCTCTTTGGTGGGTTTATAGATATTTCCGAGTACAGCGGCATAGACCGTATTGTAATCCGTAGGATGTACCCGTATTCTTGGAATGTGCCTGCTATTGGGAAGGCCGGCCTGTTGCCAGGTCTTACCGGCATCCTGGGTCTTCCAAACACCATAGCCAGAAGATACATTGCCCCTGAGGGTTTTTTCCCCACCGCCAACATAAATTACGTTATGATCACTTTTGGCCACTTCCACTGCACCAATACTGCCTCCAAAATAACCATCTGAGATGTTGCTCCAGGTGCGGCCGCCATCCAAGGTTTTCCAAACACCGCCACCGGTTGCACCAAAATAAAACAGATTGGGCTCCCCAGGAACCCCGGTCACCGCTGCAGATCGCCCTCCGCGGAACGGACCTACGAGTCGGTAATCCAAACTGGAATAGAGCTCTTCTGGATATTGCGTAACGGCATCATTGGTTTTTTTTCTTCGTTGGGAATGTCCCGATAACCCGAACAGGGTACAGGCCAGCAAAATTACTGTGGCCTTGGAAAGCAAAATTTTCATGAGTAAACTTCTTTTGAATTAGTCGATCCTAAAAGTAATGAAAAAGCCAGTGTCCATAAAAATAAAACCGCCCCCTTTTTTGGTGGTCCCTAAAAACTTACTGCTGCACCAAAGATTCCAAGAAGAGAAGATTGGGAAAGCCCAGCCCATTACCGTAGGATACGGTGCCCAACACGGCGTCATTTTCAAAGACCGCGATGTGGTCGCCCGTTTGGCCGGACAGTTTAGACTTGGGAAAATGATGTATTCTTAAAACATTTCGTAATTTAATTCTTACGTACTGGCCACCAATGCTTTAAAAATACCCAATGAGGGGTATTGCCGTACCTCTTTATAGCCCATATTTTTGGGGAAATACCAATGTTAAACCTTTTTATCATGATGAAACCACCCGTACTCCTTTTGCTATTGTTATGCACTTTTGCACATTCACAGTCCTATATGGGCCTTTTTACGGACAATTATAGTGGCACCCACAGTCTTTTGCACAATCCGGGGAATTTGGCGGATTCCAGGGTCAAATGGGAATTTAACCTGGTGGGCCTCCACATGGACATTGCAACGGATTATACCTCTTTGGGCCTCAGCGATATAACCACTCTTTTGGGTGATGAGGGCTTTGATGGACTGGAGCGTTTCCCGACCAATCAAAATAATTTTTTACTGGATGTTGATGTTTTAGGACCCTCTGTGATGCTGTCATTGAATGAAAAAAGCGGTATTGCGCTACTGACAAGGGTCAGGGCCATAAGTAATTTCAACAACCTCAATGGTGCCCTTTTTGAAAGTATCTACGACGGTTTCCCTTTGGATTCCTACAGCTTTTCACAGGACAATCTGGATTTTACCACCCACGCATGGGCAGAAGTGGGCCTCAGCTATGGTCGCGTGCTCTTGGCACGGCCCAATCATATGCTCAAAGGTGGGGCCACCATCAAGTACCTTCTTGGCGGTGGGGGCGTACAAGGAAGCTCGCAGACGCTGAACGGCAATTTTGACGCCGCCGCGGGGCAGGTAGCCCTGAATGGCGACTTCTCCTACGCCCTTACCATTGATGAGGAAGGCACTGCAGATGAGTACTTTCAAGATCTTGCGCCGGGCCTTGGTGCGGATATTGGTTTTGTGTATGAGTACAGGGACCGTAGATCATTGGAAGCCTCCAATGCCAACAACCCCCGCGCCTTTAACCAATACCGGTTTAAAGTGGGTCTTTCCATTGTGGATATCGGCAGCATCAACTATAAGGACACGGAGAACTCTGCCTATGCCGCCAACCTAACGACCAACGCCCAAGATCTTGAGAATGATTTCATCACGGCCTTGGATGTCAATACTACCGCCATCACCACTACGGGAGATACGGTCTTTAAACTGCCTACCTCCCTCCACCTCAACTTGGATTATAGCTTTACCCCAAAGGTCTATCTCAATCTCAACATAAACCAAGGCTTGGTTGGGCAGGACACATTTTTTGCCAATAGTCGCTTGAACCTCATAACATTGACCCCGCGCTATGAAAGTAGAATATTTGGGGCCTATCTCCCCATATCGCACAGTTCTTTGAGCAAAACCGCCGTTGGACTTGGCTTCCGCTTAGGGCCCCTATCGGTGGGTTCAGGAAGCCTAATTACCAACCTCATGGGTGAATCTTCACAATTGGCCAATGTGTTCGTAGGCCTTAAAATACCTGTGTACCACAAACGTAAAATTTAAAAAATCAAGAATGGGCACCATAACCCACCACTTCATTGGGCTTTGCCTTTTACTTTTTATAACAGGCTGCTCAACGAATGATGTTCCCGTAGCACCAAAAATAGGGCAGCTAAAAGTGCAACCTGGGGGACCCACACCGCCCCAAGAC
>CAKZLG010000170.1 GCA_937125035.1 uncultured Maribacter sp.
AAGATGGACAGTGAGACCACCAAGCAGTTCATGATCGATAATGATTTAAAGGAAAAATTGATCATTGGGGGCGACTGGAAATGGGGAGAGTAAACAGGTTGGTCCTAGCTGATACTTTAGGTTTATTCACACCATTAGCCTTTAGCCTGCTCTTCACAACGAATGTCCTCGCACAAAATACCCCAATTGCCGCAGCCTATCTGAATCAGGTAAGGCCGGTGATCAACGGTAATCTCGCCTATGATACCACGGATTTTGTAGAGGATTACTGGCGCGTAGCTGGGAACACCGGTTTCAACGCTACTATTCACCGGATTGCACAGCAGTTGGAAAAAGCAGGCTATATCCTAGAAGAAAAGGCATCCATAAAGGACTCACTTACCTATAGGATAGAGGCCCGTCCTATGGAACACCCCACTTGGGAACCTATTTCTGGGTTTCTTAAGATTTCCGGGGCTAAGGACACCCTTCTGCACATGAGCACCAATAGAAATATGGTCTATCTGCATTCCGTAGCCACACCAGCCGAAGGGGTTACGGCAGAGATTGTGAATGTGGATATGGACCAAAAGGCACCCATCAGCGGAAAAATCGTTTATACCGAAACCCGAGCGGGCCATGTTTACGATCGTATGGTAAAGGAAGGAGCCATAGGTATCATTACCTACAATAATCCAAATTATCTAAAACCGGAAAAACACCAAAACTCCATCCAATTTAGAAGTCTTCCTCCGCAAGACCCTACCGGTCTTTGGGGCATTGCCCTCTCTTTTGCTGCTAATGAAGAGCTCAAAAAAGCAATGGCCAAGGGGCAAACCCAGGTAAAGGTACAGTTGGAAACCAAACGGTACCCTTCCAAAGAGCTTACCCTAGTGGCCAATATCCGCGGAAGTTCACAACCCAAAGAGCGGCTGGTCTTTAGCGCACACGTCCAAGAGCCAGGGGCCAATGATAATGCTTCAGGCGTGGGGGTACAGTTGGAAATGGCGGTTGCCACGGCACGCTTATTACAACAAAAATCCATATCCCTAAACCGCAGCCTCACCTTTTTGTGGGGGGATGAGATCATCTCCACCCGGCGGTACATTGCAGATGATGCACAGCGTGCCAAAGGAATAAAATGGGGCATTAGCTTGGACATGGTAGGTGAAAACACTACGTTGACCGGCGGTTCCTTCCTCATTGAAAAGATGCCCGATCCCAGCGCCATCTGGACCAGGGGAAAGGACCAACATACGGAATGGGGCGGGGAGGTGCTCCGTTTAGAGGATATGGCACCCCACTATCTCAATGATATCATCATCAGTATTTTCCAAAAACAAGGTAACTATGCCCAATGGAAGGTAAATACAAACCCTTTTGAGGGGGGCAGTGACCATACTCCCTTTTTGGATGCTAACATCCCCGGGTTGTTACTTTGGCATTTTACGGATGAATTTTACCATACGGATCAAGATCGTATAGACAAAGTATCCAAAACAACCCTACGAAATGTCGCTACGGGCGCATTGGCGAGTGCACTCTATTTGCTCAATGCGGATACCCCAACGGCCCATGAAATTCTTCAAACAATTGAGACGGCAGCCCTGGAGCGCTTGAAGGATGAATGGGCCATCAGTGCCCAAAGTAGGGATCCCAAAGCCGAAAAGGCCATACTTGACGCCTGGGGTGCATGGTATCTACAAGCTATGGCCACAGTCAGTGAATTGGAACCAGTGCCCACCAAGGAATTTCGGCAAAACATTAGCGAAGCGCAGAAAAAATGGACAGCCCAGGTAGCAGAACAAATAGCGGCCTTGGAAAAACTTTAATCCAGTGCAACGTCAAAGCTTTTGAGTTCCTTGGCATTCATCCGCACCACAGTCACCTCCATGGTAATGGGGGTAAGGGGCTCATCCAAGCTGTCCGTAGGTACGTTCACCATGGCATCTACCACATCCATGCCCTTAATGACCTTTCCGTAAACGGTGTAATCCCCATCCAGTCTATGTTCTCCCTCTTTATTCTGAACTATGTAGAACTGGCAACGCGCGGACAGCTTGTCCGGATTCCCATCCCTGCCCGCACCAAAGGCCCCGTAGTCATGTGTAAGTTTCTCATTGAATTCTGGCGCCAGCAAGTATTCGGGGTCATTGAACCCCTCGGGCGTATCAGGACATCCGGCCTGGGCCACAAAATTGGGAATGACCCTATTGAAGGTAAGACTGTCCCAATAGCCGTCCTTGGCCAATTGCACAAAGCTGTTTTTGTGGTTGGGCGTCTCCTCGTGGAGCCAGACCAAAATTTCGCCCATAGGGGTTTTTATCTGTCCCACCTCATATGTTTTCAGAGAGGAACAGGCTGCCATAAACATGCATATTACAAAGACAGAAAGACTATTTTTCATTTCAACTATTGGTTACAAAACGTGGGTTATTATTTCTTTACATCCGCTGGTGTTATCCCATTTTAAAAATACCCATTGTGGGCTTTAAAAGACATCCTTTACCT
>CAKZLG010000171.1 GCA_937125035.1 uncultured Maribacter sp.
GGGCTGTTCTCATCCATACTGCTGATGCGTACCCTGTCCGAGGCATGTATGAACTCATTGTTGCCGATCCACATACCTACATGAACCACTTTTTGGCGGGTGGTATCTGTGGCCCTTCGCCCAAAAAACAAAAGATCGCCTGCCTCTAAATGGGAAAAATCACCTACGGAATCTATGGGCTGCCCGGCATGCACCTGCTGTGAGGCATCACGCGGCAAAACAATGCCGTTCAAAAAGTATACGGTCTTTGTAAACCCGCTACAATCCGCTCCCTTGGTGGAGGTGCCGCCCCAAAGGTAGGGTATGCCCATGAGCTGTTTGGAGGTGGCCACCAGATTTTCGGCCTTTGGGTCTAAATCGTTCAACCAATCTTGGTACATCATGGCCTCGCTTTGGCGTACAAAGGCATTTCTGCCGTCTGGGAAAGCCACTATATAATGTTGCGCGCCGTATTTTACGACCTCCAAGACAGCGCCCGCCACGAGGTCGGATACCGGTTCTTGGTCATCTTCAAAGAAATAGGCGTGGCCATACGTTTGGGTATAGATCACTTTTTCATTGGCTTGCCATACCGCAAAACGTTCAGGGTCCATAACGGAGATACCGCCGTTGTCCACCCATGCCAAATAGCCGTCTGGGGTTTGGATGTAGTACCAACTTCCCTCTTTCTTCAACACCTTCACGGGGGTGCCCAATGTGGCCTGTGTGGCCAATTCAGCGGAATGTTTGGGCGCGCTTCTAAGATTGGCCACGGAGATGGTCACCACAGCCTGCAAACTATCCCCCAAACTTGGGTGCGGCAAAAGGACTACACTGTCCCTAACGTCTATGTCCTTCTGTGCCAGGTCTTTTTTCAGGGACTGGAGCGCAGCAGGCTGATCGGTCTCCCCGGTAATCACGAACTTTCCTTCTTTGTGCACCAAATCAACATCAAAAACAGCTACACGCCTGTCCGGGGCATGACGTTCTCTTAAGGAGTCGATCATTTGTTCCACAATTACGGCCTTTGTATCGGTTAATGGTCTTTCACAGCCTAGGAACAGGAGAAATAGGAAAAAGGAGGGTAGCACGGGTTTCAAGTGATGCATATCGTTGTATTTTCCATCAAAAATACACATTAGGTCCTTGTCCTTGTCCTGCCCTTTCCACAAATGGGGCAATTTGTCTAAATTAGCCGTTGCGTAAGATGTGGTGAAAAAATACGGTTTTTAATGTCCCTTTTTTTGGAGTACCGCCCACTTGGAAAAACCATATAAAGATGGAAAAATTAAAGGTCATGGAATTGTTTGCCGGAGTGGGCGGCTTTCGGTTGGGACTGGAAAGGACCAAACATTATGAAGTGGTATGGAGCAACCAATGGGAGCCCAGTACCAAAGCCCAACATGCGTCTATGGTCTATGAGGCCCGTTTTGGCCCAAGAGGGCATAGCAACGGAGATATTGCGAGTGTACCCACAATGGAAATACCGGATGCCGATATATTGGTAGGTGGGTTTCCGTGCCAGGATTATTCAGTGGCCTCCACACTGCAGAATGCGAAAGGACTCATTGGAAAGAAGGGGGTGCTTTGGTGGAGCATCCATCGGATATTATCAGAAAAGAAACAGCCCCCAAAATACCTGTTCCTGGAAAATGTGGACCGCTTGTTGAAATCGCCCTCCACACAAAGGGGTCGGGATTTTGCCATTATGCTCAGGAGTTTGGATGAGCTGGGCTATGGCGTGGAATGGCGAGTGATCAATGCTGCCGACTATGGTATGCCCCAACGGCGGCGGCGCATCTTTTTCATAGGTTACCATAAAAGCACCCAAGCGCACGCTGCTTTAAAGGCTACGGATGCTGAGGAGTGGATCCATTCTTTGGGCACTTTTGCAAAGGCCTTTCCCGTTGCCAATACAACCGCCGAACATAAAAGTTCTGGAGAAACCACCTTCGAAATCAAAGATGATCTGGTTACCTTGTCCGAAACCTTCAATGTAGGAAAGCAGCATTCTCCATTTGAAAACAGCGGGGTGTTCATCAACGGAAAAGTGCATACCCAAAAAACGAAAGCGGCCTACGATGGCCACCGTACGGTACTCAGAGATGTTCTTATAAAAGAGGAAGTACCCGATGCCTTTTATATTAAACCTGAAGAACTTGCAAAATGGCAGTACTTGAAAGGCGGCAAAAAAGAGACCCGAACCGCAAAAAACGGATATACCTATCAATACAGTGAGGGCAGCATGATTTTTCCTGATGCCTTGGACGGTCCGTCAAGGACCATTATCACTGGGGAGGGGGGTAGATCGCCCTCCCGTTTCAAGCATGTGGTGGCCACCCAAAAAGGATTGCGAAGACTTACCCCGGTGGAATTGGAGCGACTTAACATGTTTCCGGACCGCCACACCCAATTGGAGGGCATCAGTGATACCAAACGCGCTTTCTTTATGGGCAACGCCCTAGTGGTGGGCGTGGTTGAAAAGATTGGGCACGCCCTGTACCAAACCATTTCCGACCCTAGCTGATATGGCCTTGCAGAGTTCATTTAACCAAGATCTTCTGCGGGAAAAAATGCTCTCTGGCCTAGTGGATGCTTACTACCAAAAGAATCTGCGTCATTACACTTTTGAGCGCGTGGAAGATTTGAACCTACAGCACAGGGGGGTGGATGTCATCTTTACCCACTTGCATACCAAGAAACAGTTTAAAATTGATGAAAAGGCGCAATTGGACTATATCAACGAAGACCTCCCCACTTTTGCCTTTGAAATCTGCTATCATAAGAAAGGAATCGTCAAAAAAGGCTGGTTCTATGATCTTGATAAGGAAACGGAATTTTATGCCCTTATCACTTCTATTTATGCAGATGCTCCCCATACCTTTACCAGCTGCAGGATAACGCTGGTGAACAGACAAAAACTACTCCATTTTCTTGAAGACAAAGGCATTGGTCTTCCCTATTTAACAAACGAACTTTCCTTACGCCATGGGAAACATGGCAAGCATGATTTAGCCACTCTGGACCCGAACAAGGAGGGCTACCTCTATATTTCAAGTAGCAATAAGGCAGAAAAGCCTTGTAATCTAATTTTAAGGCTCAGTTTCCTGATGGAAAATGGACTGGCCAAACGACTGGCCTAGGCATTGGAGGCAGAAAGCTGCGACCATAGGTTGCCCTGAAGCATGCATGAAACTTAAAATACTGTTAATCAGCTGTCCAAATTTGTATTTCTCCTCTATTTTGCTATTTTACAAGTATGATCAAAACGGAAAAAACAGAAAACAAGGAGTTCTTAGAGAAGTCCATACAGCATTTGGAAGCTACAGGGTTTGAAAACATCAGAGCTGACCTAGAGGGTTATGAAACCCCTAAATCATACCTTCGTAAGGAAACGGACGGCAAGATCACGCCAGACATTGTGGCCATAAAAAACGGAAGGAAATATTTTTTTGATATCAGCCTAAAATCCAGTAAGCCCAGATTATTGAAAACGAAATGGTTGTTTTTGGATACGTTGAGCAGAATGAAATCCAACCGGTTCCGTATCATCACCACCCGTGGACATTATAAATTCACGGAGATGATGTTGGAGGACATTAACCTCAGTAAAGATCCCATAAAAATATAAGGGTCTACAAGACAGTGTCATTGGGCCTCACCATAGCTATATGAGGTATGCCATCTTCCAAATAGGATTCACCTTCTTCAAAAAAGCCCAATTCTCCATAGAACTGGGTAAGATAACATTGGGCGGATAACCGTATGTCCTTTTTTGGATAGTGTGCTGCTAGATGGGCTACAGATGCCCTCATGATTTCCTTGCCATACCCGTGCTTTCTATACTCTGGAGAAACCACCACTCGGCCAATACTGGCCTCTTCAAAATAATCGCCAGGGGCAAACACCCGGGTATAAGCCACAAGCTTATCCCTATCCCAACCCAACACGTGCATTGCTCTTTGGTCTTTACCATCCAGGTCTTGATAAACACAATCCTGCTCCACAACGAACACTTGGCTACGCAATTGTAAGAGGGCGTACAATTCTTGGGGCACTAATTCTTTATAGGTTTTTACCGTTATCTCCATGGATGATTGATTGAATGATGTTTGGATTGCTTTCCAAAAGGCGTTGCACGAACGCTTCCCTGTGGGCGGGGGATACGATTAGAATAGAATGGGTATCAAAGGCAATATGCAACCGATCCAAAGAAGCCGCTGGGGCGGATATGGGGTCCCTGGTCCTTTTAATACTTGTAATTCTTGAAATTTCCAAGTGCTTGCGATATAAGATGCCACATTGCACATATAAAATGCCATCATTGATTATATAGCACATGCCATGGGCAATATAGGCAATAAAAAGGGCGGTACTTAATAGGATGCCCCCGGTTACCAAAATAGCGGATATCCGTTCTTCCCCATACACCATGAACGCTGTTACAACCATGAAAAAGACGAATGGCACAATTACCAGTGCTTGGTCAATTTTGGATTTGAATATTTTTTGGGCCATTTTTTAGTCCTGCACAATCATTTGTTTGCTGTCACATTTTCCAAATTCCGGTTGAATGTTGACGTGGTTGATACCAAAGTCGTGGTACAGTTTTTCTTCAATATCTTCCAATATGGCATCAAAATCAGATAACCTAAGATTTTCTTTAAAGTCTATATGTGCCTCCAAATGCACTTCATCTTCGTTGAGCTGCCATATGTGCACGTGATGAACATTTTTAATGGGCTCCATTTTTGAAATTTCGCCCACGATTTTCTGCAATTGTATGCTATTGGGGGTGAACAACATGAGGACCCTTGTGGAATCACGTAGTAAATCATAGCCCAAAAAGATGAGATAAATGGCAATGGCCAACGTCAGAGCAGGATCTACCCAATATAGTTGAAAAAATTTCATTAAAAGACCACCAACCAATACCGCTACGGATGCCAACATGTCCGTCAGCAAATGCAGATAGGCAGATTTCATGTTCATATTGTTCTTGGAGTCCTTCTTTAAGAGCAAAACACTAAACCCATTGGCCAATATACCCAAAAGAGAGAGCCAAATGACCAAGCTGGAAGTTACTTCTTGGGGCGCTATAAAACGTTCAATAGCCTCTTTGATCAAAATTACGGCCACTACGATCAACGTGGCAGCGTTTACAAATGCCGCTATGATCTCCGCTCTTTTATAACCAAACGTCTTATTGACAGAGGCCTTTCTTTTGGAAAGGAAATTGGCGAGATAGCTTACGATCAATGACAGTACATCACTGAAGTTGTGAAGTGCATCTGACAATAATGCCAAACTTCCTGAAAGAAGTCCGCCCACAACCTGACTGGCCGTGATGATACTGTTCAAAAAAATGGAAATCAACAGATTTTTACCTGTTGTCCTAGGGTGTGCGTGGGAATGCCCATGATGCTGATGACCGTGGCCCATAAAAACCGCTCTTAATTACAAGGTATTTTTTCTATCCTTCGTTCATGCCTGCCCCCTGCAAAAGGGGTCTGTAGAAAAACATCCACCATCTCCAAGGCTTGGGGCATGGAAATATAGCGCGCCGGCAAACTAAGGATATTGGCATCATTATGCTCACGTGCCAACTCCGTGATCTCTTTGGTCCAACACAGGGCGGCCCTGACTTTTTGGTGCTTATTGGCCGTCATGGAGGCCCCATTGCCACTACCACAGATGATAATGCCCAAATCCACGTTTCCTTGTGAAACGTCTTCAGCAACGGGATGCACAAAATCTGGATAATCCACACTGTCACTCCCATCCGTGCCGTAATTGATGACTTCGATATCCTTTGATTTCAAAAGCCCTACCACCGCCAGTTTGTATTCCGTACCGGCATGGTCGTTTCCTATTGCTATTTTCATAATTTACTTGCTTGGTATTCTATATTGGGTACATGAAATGAGGAGAGCCTCTTTGTTGGGTTCAAAGGTACAACTTACTGAGGTACACCACAACATAAGGGCATTTGACCACATTTTTAAAATTAAAAGAAATAAATTACGGTACTTAGATCGTACAAGTTGACCCTTCTGGGTTAACAAGGTGTTCATAACTATAGTATTGAAAAATTTTATTTAATGTGATGGATTTTCTATTACAAAAAAATAAAAACATTCATAATAAAACTTTCAAGAAACAATGCTCTAGTTTTTAAGTGGTAATTTTGTCCACTTAACATTTTTACTTGATCAACTTATTAAATATTTCCTGTGGACGAAGGTTATTAACCTTTTCTAATAAACTATATAATAAGCTTGTTTTCAATTGATGTTGATGCTCATAAGATGTCAATAACTTTGGTTAACTCATAAAGTCAAGTAATTTAAAAATAAGTTATACCCGTTATCAACACCCCATCATCATCATCATTTTAATTTTAAAATAAGAAAAAGAAAAATGAAATATATAATGAATGTTGATAAGCCATGTACTTGTGAAATTAAGTGGGGTAATGGTCAACGGATTATAATTCGTAATTTTCAAATAAATACCAGTGTTGATGTCCAAAAAAAGTAAGAAGACGCGTAACCATAGAAAAAATGAGATCACCAAGGGAATCTTTACCATTCTGGAAAAAGAGCCTGAAAAGAGTTTTGATTATAAGCAAATAGCAGCTAAAATAGGCATTACGGACGCCCAAGATAGAAACACCCTGATTAAAAGGTTGGTACAGTTAAAGGAAAGTAAGAGAATAAGGGAAGTGGAACGCGGCAAGTACCAAGTACTGCAAGATACCAGGACCGTGCATGTAGGAACGGTGGATGTTACCGGGAAAGGCAATGCCTATATTGTAGTGGAGGAATTGGACGGGGATGTGTTCGTCCCCTTCAATAAGATCAACAAGGCTTTCCATAAGGATAAAGTGGAAGTTCATATTTATCCCACTAAAAAGGGCAAGAAATTAGAAGGTGAGATCGTCAAGGTCTTGGAAAGGCACAAAAGTACGTTTGTGGGTATAGTGGATATGCAAAAGACGTATGCCTTCGTGCGGCCCACGGATTTCAGAATGTACACGGACATTTTCGTTTCTCAGGATAATATAAAGGGGGCAAAGGACGGTGATAAGGTCATAGTGGAAATAACCAAATGGCCAGATGACGTGGATTCCCCATACGGACAGATCACAGAGGTCTTAGGAAAACCTGGGGAGCATGATACGGAAATACATTCCATTTTGGCTGAATATGGTCTGCCCTATGAATTTCCGGTAGAGGTACAACGTTTTGCGGATGAACTGGATACGGAAATAAAAGAAGCGGAAATTAATAAAAGGCGGGACATGCGTCATGTGCTCACCTTCACCATTGATCCCAAGGACGCAAAAGATTTTGATGACGCACTATCTTTTGCCATTCTAGAGAATGGAAATTTTGAAATAGGCATTCACATAGCCGATGTTTCGCACTATTTGGAGGAAGGTACCCTTTTGGATGAAGAAGCCTATGATAGGGCCACCTCCGTTTATTTGGTTGATCGTGTGGTACCCATGTTACCTGAGATACTTTCCAATAAAGCGTGTTCCTTGAGGCCCAATGAAGAGAAGTATACCTTTTCGGCCATTTTTGAGCTTACAGAGAATGCCAAAGTCGTGAATCAATGGTTTGGGCGGACGGTAATCAATTCAGATGAGCGTTTTGCTTATGAGGAAGCCCAGTACATTATAGAGAATAGGGATGGAAATATACCCAAGGAGGTTTCCATACGCGATAAAGGGTATTCCGTTTCCAAAGAAATTGTACAGGCAACGTTGACCATGGACAAATTGGCCAAGCAGATGCGAAGAACCCGTATGGACAAGGGCGCTATTTCGTTTGATAAGGTAGAGGTACGCTTTCAACTGAATGAGAAAAATGAACCGGTCAGTGTTTATTTTAAGGAGTCTAAGGATGCCAATAAGCTCATAGAGGAGTTTATGTTGTTGGCCAATAGAAAGGTGGCGGAATTCATTGGAAAACAAAAGCCAAAGAAAACATTCGTATATAGGGTACATGATGATCCAGATGAGGATAAATTAATGGCCTTGAATGGCATCGTCTCGAAATTTGGACATCAGCTGAATTTCAAGGACAAGAAGAGCATAAGTGCTTCACTAAACCAACTCTTGGAGAATGTTAAAGGCCAAAAGGAGCAAAATCTTGTGGACACCTTGGCCATACGAAGTATGAGCAAGGCCATTTATACCGTGGACAACATTGGCCATTACGGCCTGGCGTTTGATTATTACACACACTTCACATCCCCTATAAGACGCTATCCGGATGTCATGGTACACCGATTGTTGCAGCATTATTTGGATAACGGTAGTTCTGCTAAGGCAGATAGGTTTGAGGAAAGATGTAAACATTCTTCGGATATGGAAGGTTTGGCTTCGAGTGCTGAAAGGGATTCCATAAAATATATGCAGATAAAATTCATGCAAGACCATCAGGACCAAGAATTTTTGGGCGTGATCAGTGGGGTTACGGAATGGGGCGTATATGTGGAGATCATAGAGAATAAGTGTGAGGGCATGGTGCGTATCAGGGACATAAAAGGAGATTATTATATCTTTGATGAAAAGCAATATGCCATTGTTGGGGAAAGAAAAAAGAAAACCTATCAGTTGGGAGACGAAGTCTATGTCATGGTGAAGAATACCGATCTCATAAAGAGACATTTGGATTTTGCACTGTTGGGAAAAAAGGAGTGACCTTTTGGAATGGAAATTGCTTTAAGGACCCTTTATCAATCAAAAACCAAGAATATGAAGCTCATCTTTATATTGTTTTTCTTTTGTGGTCTCCAGACTTTAGAGGCTCAAGACAATGTCATAGAGGTGCAATTACAAAGCTTCAAGGAAGTTAAGGTGTATGACGGCCTGTCAGTCAAGTTAATAAAATCCGATAGCAACAGGGCCATAATGAATGGCGAGGACACGGATAAGGTGGTTTTGGTGAACAATGATGGGGTCTTAAAGATCAGGATGCAGATAACCAAATTCTTTAGTGGATACAGGACGTTCATCGATTTATATTATGACGGGGAAGTGGTCGTTATAGATGTCAACGAGGATGCAACCATACGCAGTGCTGATACATTGAAACAAAATATTTTGGAACTCAAAGCACAGGAAGGTGGTGAATTAAAGATACAAGCAGAGGTGGAGCAAATGCTGATTAAGGCCGTATCTGGTGGAATGATAGAAACCCAAGGAAGTGCAGAAGTACAGGATGTACAGATCAACACAGGCGGTGTATATGAAGGTAAGGAACTACGTTCAAAATTGTCCACGATAAACGTAAATGCAGGTTCACGTGCAGAAGTGTATGCTACGGATTACGTAAGGGCATCCGTTAAAGCTGGGGGTGAAGTAAGGGTATATGGAAACCCTGCCAGATTAGAGGAAAAAACCGTCTTTGGAGGGGTAATCAAGAAAATGTAGATAGGAATGCTAGAGGATATACGGGCAGCCATACCATTGGGCTTTTTAATAAGCTTTATGATAGGTCCGGTATTCTTTGTGTTGCTGGAAACCAGTGCTATAAAGGGTTTTCGGGCAGCTTTATCTTTTGATATAGGGGTCTTTATAGCGGATATCCTGTTTATTGTCATCGCCTATTTCAGTAGTTTTCAATTGTTGGAGAATCTCAGTAATCAGCCAGGGCTCTATGTCTTTGGTGGGGTCATTTTATTGGTTTATGGGATGACTACGTTTTACAAGCGCACCATCAGCAAGAAACATGAAAAGGCGGTAAAATTGACAAAAGGGGGTTATTTGGAGCTTGCCGTTAAAGGTTTTTTTCTGAATTTCATTAATATCGGGGTACTGGTGTTTTGGTTGGGAGTCATCATTATCGTAGGGCCCAGTTTGGATAATGAGCCAGAAAGGATACGCGTTTTTTTTGGGGCCATGTTAGTGACCTATTTTATAACGGATATGGTCAAAATCGTTTTGGCCAAGCAATTGAAGCGACGGTTGACCCCAGTAAGAATCGGGCTCATAAAAAAGATCATAGCGATCATATTGATGGTTTGCGGTGTTGTGTTGGTGGTGAAGGGTTTTTTACCCAAGGACAACTTCAATTTGGAGAAGGGTCTAGAGCGAATTGAAGAGATAAGGGAATAAAAAAGCCGGCATACATGCCGGCTTTTTTATTGTCTATACTATGTAAACAGTTTACTGCTCGTAGTTGGCATTGAGAATTTTCACGATTTCGTCCGTAAGGTCATGGCTATCTTTTCCGTAGAGTACACTACCACCTTCACCCCCACCTAAGATATAACTGTAGCCGTTGGCCTTGCCATAGGCTTTGATTTCTTTCTTAACGCGATCAACAATGCTATCCATTTCTGCTTGTCCTTGGCTCTGGAGCTGGGCATCCGCTTGTTGTAGTTGCTGACCGATCATTTGACCTTTCTGTTGCATTTGAGCGTAAGCTTCCTGTGCTTTCTGTTGGCTCATGGATTGTGCTTTGGTTTGGAAATCTTGTGCCTCTATTTGAAAGGCCTGTGAAATACTGTCCCTACGTTGGGTAAGGGCGGCCGTCTTTTTTTCATATTTGGCGGCAATGTCAATTTTGCCTTGATAGGCATCCATAAGTTTAATATTGTCCACATAACCAATTTTTTCTTGTTGGCAGGCCGTGATCATAAGTATGGATAAAGCAATGGTTATTTTTTTCATTTCTCTCTTTTTAAGGATGCAAAAGTAGGAAAGATTTTGTTGATGTATTTTAGGACGTGGTTTTTATTATATAGATAAACGTGATGAAGATTTTAAATAGAATTATAAATACTTATAGAAAATAGTCGGTTTTTAGGCCTTTTAAGGGGGTTTTAACTATAAGCCTATAATTGACATTACAGTTAAATTTTCGCTTATCTGAGAGGCTTAAAATGCATATTAGACTTTTTGAAAGATATAAATGTGCGAAGAATACTCTTTGGTAAATAGCCCGCAGAAATTTGATAGTATTCCTATTATAAATGCGGGTAAATAAGGGATTATTGTCTTTTTGTATTTTTCAGAAAGTAGGGAGACGTAAAAGGAATCAAAGAGCATAGGTTTTGTACGTATATGTTGAAAACCATGTTCGGTAACCAGTCGTGTAATGGTGTGTTTGTTAAAGTGCCATAAATGTCTTGGGGTGTCATAGGCCGCCCAATGACCTTTGTAGTAACGAGCGTCCAAGGAATTGTAGTTTGGAACAGCGATGATCAGATGGCCTTGTGAATTTAAGTGGTTATGGATGAGCGACAACGTTTGTGGAAGGTTAGGAACATGTTCAAGTACGTGCCACATGGTGATAACACTTACGGAGGTGCTATCTAATGTTTTAAAAGATTCGAACAGATGAATGTGTTTTTGTGCTGCTAGCTTTCGGGCTTGTTGATTTGGTTCCAAGCCCTGTACGGACCAATTTTTGGACTTCATGTACTGTAGAAAGTCTCCGGTGCCAGCACCTATATCCAATAGTGAAGACGTGTTCGATTGAAGTCGCCTAATGAGGTGGTATTTTTGTCGAAGCATAATTTTTTTCACCGTTTGATACAAAAAAGGCAGCAGCCCTTTACGGTTATCTGTGTGCGAGATATAGTCGTTACTATTGTAATAAGCCTGAAGGTCTTGAGGAACTGGGTAGGTGATCAGAAGGCCGGTGTCAGCGTCATGTACTAAATCGAAGGCTTCTTGGGTTACCAAGTAATCTTTTGTTTTTAAAAACACCTTTTGGTTTTCTGGCATGGTTTTAAAATATAATACGGGAATTGTTCCACGTGGAACAATGGTGTCTTATCGACCTAAGTGAACAAGCAGTACACTGATGTCACTAGGGGTAACGCCGCTTATTCTTGATGCTTGCGATATGGTGACGGGATTAATGGAGCTCAATTTTTCCCGCGCCTCAAAAGATAGCGACTTTAAATTGGCGTAATTGAACCCTTTGGGAATTTTTACACTTTCCAAACGATGAAGCTTGTCGGCATTGTTTTTTTCCTTTTCGATATAGCCGGAGTATTTAACTTGCACTTCCGCCTGCTCCAAAACCTCTGAATTAAGAGCGTGCTCTTTCACGTATGCGCTTACACTGTCTAGTTGTAACATGTGATCGATGGTCACTTTAGGCCGGGAGAACAGCTTGTACATTTTATCGGATTGGGACATGGGTGACGATTCTAGGGAATCTAAAATAGGGTTCATCTCATCAGGCAGAACACTGGTGTTCTTAAAAAAGGCCACGAGCTCTTCAGATTCTTTTAATTTCCTTTCCATTTTTTGAAGTCGCTCTGTGGAAGCCAAGCCTAACGCATGCCCTTTTGGGGTTAGGCGCAGATCGGCGTTGTCTTGTCTCAATAGGGTACGGTATTCCGCGCGGGAGGTAAACATGCGGTAGGGTTCTTCAGTACCTTTCGTAATGAGGTCATCTATGAGTACACCAATATAAGCTTCATCACGGTTCAGGACAAAAGGTTCCTTTTCATGTATTTTTAAATGAGCATTAATGCCGGCCATCAAGCCTTGGGAGGCCGCTTCTTCATAGCCGGTAGTGCCGTTGATCTGGCCCGCAAAGTAGAGGTGGTCAATGATTTTTGTCTCTAGGGTATGTTGTAGCTGTGTGGGCGGGAAATAATCGTATTCTATTGCGTAACCAGGTCTGAAAAACTTCACATGCTCAAAGCCGGCCACGGATTTCAATGCTTTGTATTGTACATCTTCCGGCAGGGAGGTGGAAAACCCGTTGACGTATACTTCCACGGTATCCCATCCTTCCGGTTCAATGAACATTTGATGGCGGTCCTTGTCGGCAAAGCGATTTATTTTATCTTCTATGGAGGGGCAGTAACGGGGCCCAATACTCTTAATACGCCCATTGAACATGGGCGAGCGGTCAAAGCCCTCACGTAACAGATCATGGACCAATGAACTGGTGTAGCTCATGTGGCAATCACGTTGGTGCTTTAGAATTGGGGTGTTTAAATAGGAGAATTTTTCAGGTTGTTCATCCCCGGGTTGAACGGTCATCTTGCTATAATCCAAAGACCGGCCATCTACCCTGGGAGGTGTACCCGTTTTCATGCGCCCGCTTTCAAAACCCAATTGCGTGAGTTGTTCCGTGATTCCTGTGGCAGCGCGCTCACCTGCCCTACCGCCACCAAATTGTTTTTCGCCAATATGAATGAGGCCGTTTAAAAATGTACCGTTGGTGAGCACAACGGATCTGGCCTTAACAGTAATGCCCAATGCTGTGACCACACCTTTGACTGTATTGCCTTCGATTAGTAGACCAGAGACCATATCTTGGTAGAAGTCCAAATTTTGCGTTCGCTCTAAGGCCAAACGCCATTCTTCTGCGAAACGCATACGGTCATTTTGAGCCCTAGGACTCCACATGGCAGGTCCCTTGGATTTGTTCAACATTTTAAACTGAATGGCGGACTTATCGGTCACAATACCACTATAGCCGCCAAGGGCATCTATTTCCCTAACGATTTGTCCTTTTGCAATTCCCCCCATGGCGGGATTACAGGACATTTGGCCAATGGTCTGTAGGTTCATGGTCACCAAAAGTGTTTTGGACCCCATGTTGGCTGCCGCAGCCGCTGCCTCAGCACCGGCATGGCCCCCGCCTACTACGATAACATCATAAATATCTGCAAACATAGCTTATCGTTCCACGTGGAACATTTTTAGTTTTTCCTCTTCTTTTTTCCGCATAAGGGCCTTATCCGTTCTATTCCCATCCTTGTAGCCCATCAAATGCAGCAGCCCATGCGCCATGACCCTGGTCAATTCTTCATTGAAGCCATCACCATAAGTGTCCGCGTTTTCCCGTACGCGTTCTACAGAGATGAAAATATCCCCGGAGATTACTTTTCCCTGAACATAGTCAAATGTAATGATATCCGTATAGTAGTCATGGTCCAGATAATCTTGATTCATTTTTAACAGATAGGCATCATCACAAAAAATGAAGTTTATAGTGCCTATGGTAAACCCTTCTACAGCACAACAAGCTTCCGCCCATTGTGTGTATGTGGTTACATGGGGCAGCTCAAAATCCAGCTCATAGTTTAGGTTGATCATCGCCTTTGAAGTATTCCTTTACTTTATTTTGAAAATTTTGGCGCAAAGGTAAGGCTTGTCTGTTTAAAATTTCAACCTCATTCCGATAATTCTCTAATAATGAGGGTTTAGTGGTAATGGGATTGGAAAAGTCGCGAGTATTCACCGTACTTTCACGTTCTTTCTTCTCACCCTGTTTCAAACTAGCGTTCTCCAACTTCAAAAGTTCGTATTGTATGGTGTTGGCCTTGTTCATGGTGCGCTGGGTAATTCCGTTCTCCAAAAGATCGTTTTGAAAATCTTCCATTTGTTGAAGGATCTTTTGGCCAAGTTGTCTATCGCCTGCATTGATCATGTCCTGTAACTGCTCCTCTAGAGCTTGGCGAATGCGCTGTTGCTCTTGATAGATTTCATATATTTCCTGAAGTTCTTCTTCACTTTGGCCTTCTTGATTTCCGCCACCGGAAGTGCCGTTGCCTTTATCGCCCTGTTCTCCACCCTGCCCTTGTTCACCTTTTTGACCTTGCCCATCTCCTGTGCTTCCCTGTTCGCCGCTCTTTCCGGAATCCCCTTCCTTACCTTCTTGGCCCTCACCTTTTTGACCACCTTCACCATCGCCTTCTTTTCCTTGTTTCCCCTGCCCCATTTTCTCGCTGACCTGCCCTTGTCCTTTGATGATATCGGGTAGCTGAAATCCATTGGGGCTATTGCCGGAGCCTTGGCCCATTTGCATGCTTTGCTGCATATTATCCATGACATTGGCCAAGAAATCAGCTAAGCTGTTGGCAGCATTGAGCACATATTTCTGGTAGGAGACACCTTGGTACATTTGACCATCCGCCATACTTTCCAAGGATTTGTCCACATTATAATAAACCTCCGTTACTTGTTCGTTCACAAACTCAGAGAGTTCGGCTTGGCGTAAACTGAGGGCAAATAGACTGTCGTCTACATGGGTAAAGAGGTCTCGCAACTCTTTTTGATTGCGAACTGTTTTGGAGTATTGGCTCACATCCTGTTCCTCCCGCTCACTTAGTTCATCAAAAAGCTGTTCTTGCTTAAAGGAGAAAATAAGGAGGTTGTCCAGAATTTGCCGGAGCATCTCAGCGTCTTCGGCCATGGATTCTCCCCCACTGGCGGACTGGCTGGAGTTGTTCAGCGCCTCGCTCATTTGCTTCATTTTTTGTGCCGCGCTTTTCTGTTTGCCCTTGGCTGCGCCCTCATTATTTTCTTGGTTCTTCCCAGCATCCTCAGGCTTGGTTTCTCCCTGTTCTTTAAGGAGGTCTAAAGCATCTTGTTGGTCTTGTTCAACGCCTTCCTTTTGCTCCTTCTCAATTGTAAGGTCCAACGGTTTTTTTAGGTCCTTGTTGTCTTTTTGAAGCTCATCCATACTTTTTGCAAGTTCCTGAAAAGCTTGGTTCAACGCCTCTTGTTCTTTTTCCGTCGCCGTTTTCCCTTTGGGTAGGTCAGAAAGTGCTTCTTGTTCTTTGGCCAGCTTTTCTAGATCATTGGCCAGTTGCGCCGCTTTCTCCGTCACATAATACCGTTTGGTCAATTCCAGTAATTGGGCCAAGCTGCGCTCACTGTTTTGTTGTTGTTTGCCCAGTTCTTCCAGCTTTTTTGTTAGTTCTTCTTTATTGATTTTATCGGCAATTTTGTTGAGCTCTTCCAACAATTTTTGATTTTTTTGTGCCTCCCTCTCCCGGCGTTCCAAGCGCTCCTGCAATAGTTGGTTCATTTCATCATTCTGGGTGTTCTTGGTAAGGTTTTCCTTGAGCTCCCTACTGAATTTTTCCATTAGGGCTTCTTGGCGCTCCTGCTTTTTAAGGAAATCCTTTATTTGGTTCTGATCATTGAAACTGAGGGCTTTTTTCTCTTTTTGCTCCTGGTTCAACTCGTCTAGCCGATTTTTTTGCTCCTTGGCCTTCTTCAAGGAAGAATCAAGATTTTCAATAAGGGACTCTTGGCTTTCTAAGTCTTTGTTTTTCAATTGATTAGAGTCTAAAAAAAGCTGTCGGAATACTTGGCTTTTCACCGTTTTGCCTCCATGTAACGCATCATTATCGGTAACGAGGAAATAAAACGCATACTTCTTGCCAGGGGTTAAGTTTAAGCCTGACGGATAAGTATAATAAAATTGCGAAATCACATTTCCGGCATCACTGATGGGCACTGTAACCCCTTGGTCTTCCATGCCCTCCTCAAAATAGACCAGATCAATACTGCTCACTCCGTGATCATCTGTGGCCTCGCCGCTATAATAGGACATATTGGGGTTTAGGGAATCCAGCACTTGGCGTACTTTAACGGTGGGATACGCATCTTTTACCACGGTAAACGTATAGTTCAAGGTCTCGTAACTCGGTACCTCGGTACTGGAGGTGCTAATGGCGTAAGCAAACGTATTGAATATTCTTTTGGATAGCTGAAAAGCACCACTTTTGTTAGCTGAAAAGGCCAAGGTGGTGTCTTCTGCCTGTAATAGGATGCTTTCCGTATCCTGACCCTTCAGCTTCCAAGTAACTTGGGTTCCTTCGGGTATTAAGGCATTCCCCGTACTTTTAATGGTCTCCGTTGGCTTTTTAAGATAATCTGGATAGTTCAGCTCCATGCTGAAATCCAAAATGGCCGGCGCCCGCAGGGCATTTAAGGTATAGGGCTTGGAGAGCACTTCGTTCCCTTTAAAGCGAAAAGTAGTGGATGTTAGGGGCGGGGACAAGGTGTAGCTGTAAATACCCTGTTCTTCGGATAGTAAAAGCGACTTCCCGTCCATTTCCAAATAAACATTGTCTGGCCGTACCGCTCCATTTACGGTCACCTGTATTTCAAAAGGTTCTGAGGCTATGGCATTCAAATTGGGCGAAAGCAGGGAAAAGGCGAATGGCGCTGGGGGTTCATAGGCCATATCATAACGCACCACACGTTCATAAGATCCAAAAAACCCCTGCCACTGGCCACTGATATAAAGTACAAGTAAGACACCCAGTGGAATCAAAAGGTACTTAGAATACGCCAAAGCGGATTTAAGGTTAATGGCCTGGGCAAAGGGAACCGGGCCCAAGCTTTTGGATCGCTGCTCCATACTCGCTAACAGAAGATCGCTTTTCTCGCGCTGTTCCGCCAGGTCCAAGAGGTTGTATAGCTTGTCTCCCACATTAGGAAAATGCTTTCCTATCATAAGGGCCGCGTCCTTTGGCCCAATGCCTTTCCTAATACGGATAAGGTAAAAAAGAGGGGTTAGAATGTAGACGAAAAGCAAGAAAAGCTCCACGGCAATAAAGCCAACCAAGAGCACCAACCTGCCGCTGGAGTTCAGCCAAAAGGCGTACTCAACGCCTACGATCCCAAAAAAGAACAAAAGACCCAAGGTCAGGAACAACAATAGGCCCTTTAGCAATCTTTGGGTGTAGTATTTCTTGATGAACTGGTTGAGCTTATCAAGAATGTGGGTGTATGTGTTCAAATTCGCGTATATTTAATAGCAAGATACTAGGATCGCCACGGTTCCATTTAAAAAATAGTGTTAAAAGCGATCAAATGGGACCATTGGCTATCTCGCTGTGCTGCAAATGGATGCATCAATAGGGCACCTTTTCTTGGAAACGGTGCATAAAAGACAGTTGAACGCCTATGAAGGATATGAAATACGCCATGGCCCTTACGCTGCCCGCAACGGCATTTTTTGGCCTCCTCATGTTGGGGTATTGGACCTTTACCACACCCATATATGCCTTTGTCCTGGTGCCCCTGTTGGAAATGATATTGCCGGTGGACCCTTCCAACTACGGCCCTGAGGAACGCCGTACCAAGGAACGTAAAAAGGTGTTTGATTGGATGCTGTATAGCAACATTCCCGTGGTTTTTGGTCTGTTGGCACTACTGCTCCACAGAACAACCACAGATGCCCTATCCCTTCATGAGTGTATTGGAATCGTGCTTTCCGTTGGCATTGTTTTGGGTACCAACGGTATAAATGTGGCCCACGAACTCGGGCACAGGAAGGAGATGTATCACCGTGTTTTGGCCAAGATACTTTTGCTCCCCTCCCATTATATGCATTTCTACATAGAGCATAATTATGGGCATCATGCCCACGCAGCCACGCCGGAAGACCCCGCCACCGCAAGAATAAACCAAACAGTATACTCTTTTTGGATCACTTCCATAGTGCGTCAATATGGAAATGCTTGGCGCATACAGATGCGTCTGTTGCGTAAGGACAAACAGGGCTTTTTCAATATAAAAAACGACATGCTCTGGTACACTTTGGTCCAGGCCGGTTACCTCTGCGGGATGCTGTTTCTTTTCGGACCCTTTACATTCTTCATGGCACTCTTGGCCGGATTGGTGGGCATTCTTATGTTGGAGACCGTGAACTACATTGAACATTATGGCCTTATGCGCCATAAGCTTGCCTCTGGCCGCTACGAAAGAGTGGGGGAAGTGCACTCATGGAACAGCAACCATGTCATGGGCCGTATCATGCTCTTTGAACTTACCAGGCACAGTGACCATCACTACAAAGCTTCAAAAAAATACCAAGTGTTGGAATATCATGACCAATCACCGCAAATGCCCTTTGGCTATCCTACGAGCATGGTCATCTCCTTTTTTCCTCCCCTATGGTTCGCCATAATGAACCCGAGAATTCCAAACGGAATGCATGCAACGCCTTCCTGAACAACAGTGCCTTTGGGACGCCTTTAGACCGTTGACACTGTATTTTCTTCCTTATCTTTGTGCCTCAAAAACCTCAGGAAATGACAAAAGTACGTGTTCGTTTTGCCCCTAGCCCAACTGGTCCCCTGCATATTGGTGGGCTTCGTACGGCGCTTTTCAATTATTTGTTCGCAAAGAAACATGGAGGTGATTTTGTGCTGAGAATAGAGGACACCGATCAAAATAGATACGTGGAGGGTGCTGAAGACTACATTGTACAAGCCCTCAACTGGTGTGGTATCCCATTTGATGAGGGTCCCGGTAAGGAAGGTGCCTTTGGGCCCTACAGACAAAGTGAACGCAAAGGGCGTTACAAGGAGTTCGCCCAGCAATTGATGGCCAAAGGACATGCCTACTATGCTTTTGACACCCCTGAAACCTTGGATTTCCATAGAAAGGACCACGAACAGAAAGGCAAGACCTTCATCTACAATTGGCACAATAGGTTGAAGTTGGACAATTCTCTTTCCATGATGCCAGAGGAAGTGGAACAGCGGCTGGCCCAAGGCGCGGATTATGTCATTCGCTTCCTCACTCCGCCAGACCAGACCATAGTGCTGCACGATGAGATCCGCGGCCAAATGGAAATAGACAGCAATATTTTGGACGATAAGGTCTTGTTTAAAAGTGATGGTATGCCCACCTACCATTTGGCCAATATCGTGGATGACCACTTAATGCAGATCACACATGTCATACGTGGAGAGGAATGGTTGCCCTCGTTGGCCCTGCACCAACAATTATACGACGCCTTTGGATGGCAGGCGCCGGCTTTTGCCCACTTGCCCTTGATCATGAAACCCACTGGAAAGGGAAAATTGAGCAAACGCGATGGAGAAAAAGGGGGGTTCCCGGTATTTCCTTTGGCGTGGCAAACTTCCTCAGGATACCGAGAGGAAGGTTTTTTTCCAGAAGCGGTGTTGAACTTTTTGGCGCTATTGGGTTGGAACCCCGGCACGGAACAAGAGCTCTTTACATTGAAGGAACTAACGGAAAGCTTCAGCCTGGAGCGTGTCAACAAATCAGGCGCACGATTTGACCCAGAAAAGACCAAATGGTACAATCATCAGTATTTGCAACAAAAGAGCGCTTCGGATTTGGTACCCGCCTTCAAGGTCATCCTCAAGCAAAGGACCTCGGCACAAAGGGCCTTGGACGACGGCTACTTGGCGCAGGTCATTGAGCTGGTCAAAGAGCGGGCCACCTTCGTATCGGATTTCTGGCCACTTAGCCAATTCTTTTTTGAGGCACCTTCCATGTATGACGACAAGGCTGTGCAAAAACAATGGAAGGAGGATACCCCCACCATCATAGCGCAGTTGGTAAACATTGTGCGCGGCACGGACCCTTTTACCGCAGCGCAATTGGAAAGCGGCATAAAGGAATTCATCACAGAAAACGGCCTTTCATTTGGCAAGGTGATGGGCCCATTGAGACTTATCATTGTAGGTGACCTTAAGGGACCCCATTTATTCCAAATTTTGGAAATGATAGGCAAACAAGATGCACTGCACCGAATGGAAATCGCATTGCAGCGCCTTGGGAATCCTAATGAGGAGTAGGGGGTCAGTCGCCCAAGCCTTTGTCCCCATGCAACAGGCCGGCCTCCATTAACCGTAAGGTTTGTTTGTCCAAGGGCAACAATTCCTTACTTTCAAAGCCTTTCTCCAGATGGGCATAGATTTTTGTGGTGCCTTCTGAAAATGGCCGCCAGTCTTGATAGGCCAGCACCACAGTATCATCTCCATTGGACATCTTTAAAATGCTGACAATTTTCAGGATCTCACCCCTAATGGACCTGAATTTCTTCAGGTCAAGCAAACTCAGATTACCGGGTGATAAACTGGGACTTACATATTCATAGTAACGATTGGAGGGGTGGCCTATTTTTAAATAACTTCCTGGCCTAATGCTTTCTAGATCAAAAGACCGGTCTTCTTTATACAAGTCCCCCACCTCCATTGCGGGGTCAAATGGTATAGATGCCTTTTTCTTCATGATTATTCAATCTTTCCATGGTTTGAAACATCACAAAAATAAAAGTAATGCTATTATTATAAAAATGTTTAACTATTAATTATGAATAGCATTAGTTTTGACAATGCGATATTCCTAAGAGTAATGATTTGTGACCCTCATTCCGCCAAGGTGTGGAAACCAAAATTTCCGCTATATTTAGGTCATGTTAAGATTACTGTCCTATTCGGTCTATATTCTTATGCTCTTTGTTGCCAAGGGCCACAGCCAACAGGCCATTGCTCAGGACTATACACAATCATTTAATGGCACTGACCTAACCATTGATATGGTGGCCATACCTCCGGGAAGCTTTCTTATGGGAAGTTCCGCCCAAGAGCAAGAAAGAACCACTGACCAAAACATTGCGCAGAGCATGGAACTTGCGCCCTTTTGGATATCCAGCCATGAGATTACTTGGGAGGTGTACCAATTGTTCGTAAACCGCGTATTGGATACCGTGGCGCAGGTGAGACCGAGCAACCCTATGCAGGTGGATATTGATGCGGTGGCCGGGGCAACAGTTCCCTATGTGGACATGAGCCTAGGGATGGGCACGGGTCCTGGTTTGCCCGTTGGCAACATTACCCAAAAGGCGGCTTCCGCTTTTTGCGAGTGGCTTTCCGCCCTTACGGGTCATTTTTATAGGCTCCCAACAGAGGAGGAATGGGAGTATGCTGCCCGCGCAGGTACGTCCACAGCGTATTATTTTGGGAACGAAGACCAAGAACTACATGAACATGCCTGGTACTATGGCAATAGTCAGGGCACCTACCATCCTGTGGGCCAAAAAAAGCCCAATCCCTGGGGACTCTATGATATTTACGGCAATGTGGCCGAATGGGTGCTGGGCATAGACGCTGAGCATGTCCATCAAGGTAAAAGCAAAAATAACGGTGACCCTTTGGTCAGACCGCATATGAAAAACCGAAAGATCGTACGCGGTGGCTCCTATGATGACGACCCAATAGACCTGCGAAGTGCGGCACGGAGACCATCCTCTGAAAACTGGAAAATGCGTGACCCCCAATTTCCAAAAAGTCAATGGTGGAATACGGACGCCCCTTTTGTGGGCTTTCGAATCGTACGCCATGCCACGGTGCCCTCCAAAGAGGATATACGGCGCTATTGGGTTCATAAATACAATGATTAAAACCTTTAACAATGACAAACAAACAAAAAATGAACAAAGGCGGGAACGAAGCCTCCAGGAGGAATTTCTGTAAGAACGGCGCCTTGCTTTCCGCGGGCATGCTCATGCCCGGACTGGAAATGAACGCCATGGTAAATGTCTTTAATGACAAAAAATTGAAATTGGCCGTAGTAGGCTGCGGCGGACGTGGAACCGGTGCTGTAAACCAAGCACTCAAGGCCGATGAAAATGTGGAATTGGTGGCCATGGCAGATGCCTTTGAAGACCAATTGGAGAAGAGTTTGGCCAACTTGGCCAAAGAATATGAGGGCACGGGGCGCGTAAACGTTAAGGACAAGCACAAGTATGTGGGCTTTGATGCCTACAAAAACGCCATTGACCAGGCAGATGTGGTGATATTGGCCACCCCGCCAGGTTTTCGTCCGTACCACTTTGAATATGCCGTAAATGCCGGCAAACATATTTTTATGGAAAAACCCGTGGCCACGGATGTGCCAGGGATCCATAAGGTTTTGGAAATGGCCAAGGTGGCCAAGGAAAAAAAGCTGAACGTGGTAGTGGGCCTTCAACGGCACTATCAAAACAACTACCTCGCCATTGCCGAGAAAATAAAAAATGGGGAGGTGGGCAAAATCGTTTCCGGACAGGTATACTGGAACAGTGCTGGCGTCTGGGTACGGCCTAGGACCGCGGCCCAAACGGAAATGGAGTACCAAATGCGCAACTGGTATTATTTCAATTGGTTATGCGGGGACCATATATTGGAGCAGCACATCCATAACATAGACGTGGCCAATTGGTTTCTTGGCGAATATCCGGTTACAGCACAGGGCATGGGCGGGCGCCAAATAAGGACCGGAAAAGACCATGGAGAGATTTTTGACCACCATTTTGTGGAATTCACCTATCCCTCTGGTGCGGTCATCTCCAGCCAATGCAGGCACCAACCGGGGACATGGTCCAAGGTAGGGGAGGATTTCCAGGGAACCAACGGCAGCATACACATGAAGGATGCCGGCACCGCGAGTATATTAAACTTAGATGGTAGTACGGCCTTTGAATACCGAAATAGGAACGACCCCAATCCCTACCAAGTGGAGCATGATCGTCTTTTTGCGGCCATAAGGAACGGAGATGTGATCAGTGATGCCGAAAATGGCGCCAAAAGCACCATGACCGCTATTTTAGGACGGATGGCCACCTATACCGGAAAAAAGATGACTTGGGATGAAGCCATGCAATCAAAACAGCTATTGATGCCGCCGGAGGTGACATGGAACAGCCAACCGCCCACCCTGCCAGATGGGAATGGCAATTATTCCATTCCTTCACCAGGGCAAAACCCAATGGCGTAAAGAATTGCTATTTGGTTTTTATATTATTTGCGTTGAGTCGTACATCATCACAAGTACGCTGAGCCCTCAAGGAAATAAAGCTGCGCCCCGGAAAATGAAAAGAACGGGAAACGGACCTAAAAGCATTACTTTATCGTTCCAACTCGGTATAGACCACTGGATCACTTACTGCTGGCACGTTGCCCGGATAGGCCTTTCCGCGAAGTTTTCCCACGGTATAGGCGGTAAGTAGGTGCTCTGGGCAGGGTTGCACCAATGCCTGCAAACCTGCTACATCCATATCGGGATTCAGCCATTGCATCACCTGCGCCTCCAATAAAATCAGGGGCATTCTGGGCCCTTCCAGTTTGGGGTTGTTGTGTATTTTGGCCAATAGGGCATTTCCCTTGGCCGTTACAATGGCAAACGTTCGGGTTAGGCCACCTTCCTCGTTTTCCCATTCACTGAACAATCCCGCAAGAGCCATGGGAAGGTGGTCTTTTCTGTATATGTAAAAAGGATAGGTACTGCCATCATGGTGGTGGTGCTCATAAAAACCATCTATATATAGGACACAACGTTGGCTGTGGGCCGCATGGCGAAAACTGGGCTTCTCAAAAATACTTTCGCCACGTGCGTTCAGCGTCTTGTTCCAAATGTTTTTGGCAGCGGTACCATCTGGGATCCAATGGGGAATGAGCCCCCATGTGGCCACCTCGGGATAAAAATGAGACCTATCGGTATAAATCAAGAGTTCTGGATGACTGAACCCTGAGGTATGGTACAGGGGCAGGTCCGTCAATGGCAGGAGTTTTTCTTCAATTTCCTTTACTGCGCGCATATCGCCTGCCTTTAGGGCCCGCTGCAATTGCGCCTCATAGCTGGCTTTGATGTCATAGCACATAATTCCGCTTTCCTGTATCACTAAGATACATAATTCGTCTTTTATTCCATTAACCTGGAAAAACGGCTCAATTTCATAGTGCTATTTTGTACCTTACTGCACTAACGTTAAATGAAAGTACTTATGGGCGGATTTATTTGGATACCGGTTTTAGTGATAGCTTTTTTGCTCCTATTGTCATTTGTGTTCATCGTAAAACAGCAAACGGCGGCCATTATTGAGACGTTTGGCCGTTTCAGCAGTATTCGTCAATCTGGTCTCCAGTTCAAAATTCCGTTCGTTCAGCGCATTGCTGGGCGTCTGAGCCTGAAGATACAGCAGTTGGATGTCCTCATTGAGACGAAGACCTTGGATGACGTGTTTGTGCGTATAAAGGTATCCGTACAATATAGGGTCATTCGAGAGAAGGTATACGACGCTTTTTATAAGTTGGACTACCCCCATGAGCAAATCACCTCGTACGTCTTTGATGTAGTGCGGGCAGAAGTGCCAAAAATGAAATTGGATGATGTTTTTGTCAAAAAGGATGACATTGCGTTGGCCGTAAAGGCAGAACTCAATGACGCCATGTCCGATTATGGGTTTGACATCATCAAGACCTTGGTGACAGATATTGATCCAGATGCGCAGGTAAAGGCGGCCATGAACAGGATCAATGCTTCGGAAAGGGAAAAGATCGCTGCCCAGTTTGAAGGGGATGCTGCCCGTATCCTCATTGTGGAGAAAGCCAAGGCCGAAGCAGAGAGCAAGCGCCTACAAGGGCAGGGCATCGCCGATCAACGACGGGAAATTGCACGCGGACTGGAAGAATCCGTAGAGGTACTCAACAAAGTGGGCATCAACAGCCAGGAAGCTTCCGCCCTGATTGTGGTGACCCAACATTATGACACGCTCCAGAGCATAGGGGAAGAAACCAATACCAACCTCATCCTATTGCCCAACTCGCCCCAAGCAGGGAGTGATATGCTGAACAATATGGTGGCCTCCTTTACGGCCAGTAATATGATTGGCGAACAGATGAAGAAGAATGGCACCAAAAACAGCAAAACAGACGACCCCGGGCAATAAAAACCTTTATCCGATAAGGTAAGAGCGAAGTGCGCCCGGATGGCGAGGCCACCTGCAAAGATGAAATACGGGCGCTCATAAAAGTGGCGATTCTCAGGGCCTGCAGCAATAAGCACGGTGTCCTATCGCATTATTTCACCTTTCACCCTGCGGTTCAACTCAAGGTCTACGACATTAACTTGGGTTTGCACAGACTTGAACAATACGCCAAAATTGGAATCAAAAGGAATCAGTCATCCTTGCCCTGGATCTTGACCCAGGAATCCCGTAGGCCAACGGTGCGGTTAAAGATGAGGTGCTCTGGAGTGGATTGCCTATCAACGCAGAAATAGCCCATCCTTTGAAACTGAAAGCGTTCCTCTTCTTGGGCGCTGGCCAAACTGGGCTCCACATAACCCGTAAGGACTTCTAGGGAAGCGGGGTTTACGAAATCCATGAAATCCCTATCCTTTTGCCCATCTGGACTTTCATGGGTGAATAAACGGTCATAGAGACGTATCTCAGCCGGAAGCGCATGGGCAACGGAGACCCAATGAAGCGTACCCTTTATTTTACGCAGGCTTTCTTCCGTGCCGCTACCGCTAAGGCTCTTGGGGTCATAGGAACATTGCACCTCAATGATCTCGCCATTATCATCTTTGGTACAGCTTTCCGCTTTAATAATGTAGCCGTTCTTTAAGCGTACTTCCCCGCCCAATTTTAAACGGAAAAACTTGCGGTTGGCCTCTTCCTTAAAATCCGCTTTCTCAATATAGAGCTCACGACCAAATGGTATTTTCCGCGTGCCCATGCTTTCGTCCTCTGGGCTGTTTTCAGCTTCCAGCCATTCTTCCTTGCCTTCCGGATAATTGGTAATGACCACTTTAAGAGGGTCCAGTACCCCCATGACCCTGGGCGTTATTTTGTTGAGATGTTCGCGTACATGAAATTCGAGCAACGAAACATCAATCAGATTCTCGCGTTTGGCAATGCCAATGGTATCCGCGAAGTTTCGAATGCTCTCTGGGGTATAGCCCCGTCTCCGCAGACCGGAGATAGTGGGCATACGGGGGTCGTCCCAACCCTCCACCACATTTTCCTGTACCAAACGGAGCAGCTTTCTTTTGCTCACCACGGTATGGCTGAGGTTCCGCCGGGCAAACTCCCGCTGTTTGGGCCTCAATTGGGCCGGATTGTAGACCTGGTCCAAGAACCAGTCATAGAGTTCACGGTGGGGCAGGAACTCCAATGTGCACAAGGAATGGCTCACTTGTTCTATATAATCGCTCTCACCATGCGTCCAATCGTACATCGGATAAATACACCAATCGGTATTTGTACGATGGTGCGCTTTGTGGAGGATGCGGTACATGATGGGATCGCGCATGAGCATGTTGGGCGAGGCCATATTGATCTTGGCCCTGAGCACATGCGTGCCTTCTTCAAACTTGCCTGCTTTCATATCTTGGAACAGTTGCATGTTTTCTTCAACCGAACGTTCTCTGAACGGGCTAGGGCTCCCTGCCTCGGTGGGAGTGCCCTTTTGAACCGCCATTTCTTCAGAAGTCTGGCTATCCACGTAGGCCTTGCCATTTTTGATCAGCAAGACAGCCCAATCATAGAGCTGTTGAAAATAATCAGATGCATACCGTTCGGTATCCCATTCATAGCCCAACCAAGAAACATCCCGCTTTATGGCATCCACAAAGGCCTTCTCCTCTTTTGCGGGGTTGGTATCGTCAAACCTAAGATTTACTGGGGCGTTATAGCGTAGACCAAGGCCAAAATTAAGGCAAATGGAACTGGCGTGCCCTATGTGCAAATAGCCGTTGGGCTCTGGCGGAAAACGAAACCGAAGGTCGGATTTGGAGTGGGTACTACGTAAATCTTCCTCTATGATCTGCTCAATAAAGTTCAAGGACTTGGAGGTCTCTCCCATAATAAAAGCATTAAGCCCACAAAAGTAGCAAAAATGCGGCAACCAAGGGATTTAAAAAAGATTCACCTTGTCTAATTCACTTTTCACAACAGAATCCTTAGCCCCTACAACATTAAATGAAATAAGATCGTTTAAATGGACATATTTGTCGTTGAATGCGCGGTCCGTAAAGTGGTGCAGCGTGTTCAAACCCAATGTAGTGGCCCCCAAATCTACGTAGCTTATGAAAACTAATTACAAAAATGCAATTCCCTTGTTCATGATGTTTGTGCTCTGCACCGCATGGCTTAGTGCACAGGCCATCGTGATCAATGCCCCTGTACCGGCGGATAATCCCAATCTGCCGGGAAACTCACCTTGGCCCGCCATTTGCGCCGGTAATGGTGGATTCAATGAATATTTTGTGAACATCACCTGGGCGGGAACCGCCAATGCCGCGAACGAATTTATACTGGAGCTCTCGGATGCCAGCGGTGATTTTGGAGCTGCCGAAGTCCTGGCCACCATCACAGACCAGAATACGAATACGGATTTTGATGTAAGTTTTGCCATTCCAACCACCACTAGGGGTCAAGGATACAAACTGCGGGTCAGGAGCACCGATCCCGCAAGGATAGGAACGGAATCCTCTGCTTACAATATGTATTTTATGGATGTTACATCGAACATCAACATTAGTGAATTGGGAGATGGCGTGCCGCCGGGCAGTGTTTGTGCTACCGGCCCCATTACCCTGCAGGTAGACAACATCCCCAATCCAGAGACCTATCAGTATATTTGGTACAGGAGCGGTACGCCCATTTCTGGCGAAAGTGGACACACCCTTAATGTGACCCAAAGTGGCATGTACAATGCCTTTATTGATTATGGCCCCATCTGTACCGGATCGGGCAACACGGACTCCAATATCGTGGACGTGACCATTGGGGGCTCTGGCACCGGCATTGCAATCAATACGCCTAGCAGGACTTCGCTTTGCACTACAGATACGGAAACTTTGACCATCAGTATGACCGATCCTACTTGGAGCTACCAATGGTTCAAAAATGGCACCGCCATTTTGGGTGCGGTGGGTACTTCCTATACCGTAAACGGGGCCAATGCTGGCTTTGAAGGCGATTATGCTGTGGAGATTTCCGGGAACGCTATCTGTACGGAACGTGCTGCTGCCATTTCCATGACCAATGCGGAGGCCTACACGGTGACCCGTGATAATCCCTCAAATATGGTGGTGTTGCCCTCACAGTTCCAAACCCTTTCCGTGAGCACCACGGCCAACGCCCCTACCTATAAATGGTTTAGGAACGGCGTGGAAATTGTTGGACAAACTGCCAGTACGCTGAGCATTGACCAAGAAGGCACGTACGTTGCCGAAGTTACCCAAACCGGCGGCAGTTGTGGTACGACCAGTAAAAATTCAGAAGAGACCATTGCCGTGGCACCTGCTTCGTTTGAATTGGTGATTGCACACCAAGGCACATATACGGCATGCAACTCCACAAGTTCTGTTTTGGAAGTGACCACGATCAATGCCTTGGCAAATGATGGCACCACGACTGATGTTACCGAGGCCCTCGGGGACGCCTTTACCTATCAATGGCAAAAGGATGGCAATGTGGTGCCCGGGGAAACGCAAAGGACCATCAGTCTAGCATCAAACGCAGAAAATGGAACCTACCTTCTAAATGCGGTATTGGAAGGCTACGACGAATCCTCCAATACGGTGGACGTACAACTCCTAACCTCTGAAACAGTGGCGATCACCAGTACAGGTACTGTCTACTGTAGCAGCAGTGACACTATTTTGCTGACTACGGCAACGGACCTTACTGCGGCCTCCTATGAGTGGCAAAGGGACGGATTGGCCGTAAGCACTACAGAGCAGGCATTCACCGTTGACGCCACAGGAACATACCGTTTGGTCTTAGAACGGGACGGATGCTCTCTGATTTCCAACGAAATAGTCATAACTCCATTAAACGAAGATGCGATAACCTTAGAGCCCGCAGGAGATGTGGTATTACCTGAAGGAACATCCAGGACCGTATCCGCTACGGGCGGAACGGCCTATCGATGGATGGATGCGTCCAACGCGGAAATGAGCACTAATGACAGTGTCACCTTCACGGAAGAGGGCACTTATACCTTAGTGGCCTCCATTGGCAACTGTGATGTGGTTCGCCAAGTACGGGTCTCCTTTTTGGACACCTTCAAAGTGCCCAACGTCATTACCGTGAATGGAGATGGAATCAACGACCAATGGGTATTGCCCAATTCCTATGCCAATAAGCCGGATGTAAATGTGATCATCTACAACGAGCAGGGAGAGGAAGTATTGAACGAATTTGAATATAAAAACAATTGGCCGCAGACCTCAACGGCCTTTACCAAACAGAACATGGTGTTCTATTATAAGATACGAAACACCAGTGAGGTGCTCAAGCAAGGCACCATCACCGTAATACGATAACCCAAGCCATGCTAAAGAAGAGTGTACTTTATCTGTTGTTGTTTGTGTTGACCGGCGCCCAAGTGGCCTTGGCCCAAGAGGACAATCCTTTTGTGGCCTACGACGTTCCGGCGCAGAACTTGTTGAAATACAACCGCTTTTTGATCAACCCCACCTTTTCAACGGTAAGGGAGGATAAATCATACATCAATCTGTTGCACAGAAACCAATCGGTACAGTTTGATGACAACAACCAAAACTACTTCTTGAGCTATAGTGGGCGTATCAATGACCGCACGGGCCTAGGGCTAAGCCTATATACCCAAAGATTGGGCACCCTTAGCAATTATGGTGTGCTGGCCAATTATGCGTATGGCGTTAAATTAAACGACAAGAGCAACCTAACCTTTGGGGCCAATCTATCTTATTACAACAGTGGTTTTGACGAAGGTAGGGCCAGTACCGTAGAGCTGGACCCTTTTTTGGCGGGGCTACAAGATCAAAACCTATTGTCCTTTCAACCTGGGCTTAATTTGTCCTACGGTAAATTTGATGTGGGCATCTTTGCTGAGAACCTATTTGATTATAATTTAAAGACCAGTGAATCCCTCACGGAATTCAATGACAAGACCTTTTCCGGCCACTTGCAATATACCCATCAGTTTAAAAATGAATCGGGCATTTTGGAAGAAGGGCGTTTAATGCCCTTGGCCAGGGTCCGAAAAGTGGGCCAGGAAGAAGTGACCTTGGGCGGCAGTCTTATCTTGGACCTGCCCAAATTGGGATGGGTACAAGGGGGCTATGACAGTTTTTATGGGGCGGCCGCGGGCGTTGGCTTCAACCTGAACAGAAGAATATCCTTGGGTTACACCATGGAAAAGGGACTATCCAATAATTTCGACAACTTTGGGGTGACCCACGAAATATCCTTCGCCTATTCCTTTACACCCAACCTTACCGAAGATCGGGTCATGTTAGAGGAGGATACGGACGACATGGTGGAGAACAATCTGCTTCCTGAACGTACGGCCACCAATGAGGAAATAGCGGAGCTACAACGTAAACTGGCAGAGAATGATGCCATCATTGAGGAACTCATGTTCCGTCAAGATTCGTTGGAAGCCAACCGTCAGCAAGATCTTGAGCGTCGTTTTGAGATGGTCATGCGCATGGTTCGCAATGAGACCAATGGGCAGCGTCCTGATCTGGAACAAAGGGCCGAGCAACTTTTCAAGGGCAAGGATACGTTAGGTTCCTTGGCCACCAGAATTAACAATAGTATGGATGGGGGCTATAACCCCAGCACGGGCCTTCAGCAACCCATACCAAAAGACGTCGTGGCACAAGGCGCTAAAACAGTTACCAAAGATGCGGTGGCCACGGGCACCGTTTCTATTCCCAAGAACGTGGTCGTGGCGCGAAATGCGCCAAACAACAATCGCAACCAAAAAGATGTGAAGAACCATGCGCCCATTGAGCAACGAAAAGATGCCTTGGCGGCGAACGCGCCGGTAGCATCCTCTCCCCAATCGAAAACACAACCATCTGCTGAAGTGACCAATATCAAAAAGAGGACCTTTAAGGACCTTCCCGGGGTCAATGATGGCTATTATGTCGTGGCCAATGTCTACAAAGGTGAAAATTATCTGGACAACTTCTTACAAAAATTGAACAGCACAGGGATTGATGCCAATTACATAGACAATCCCAATAATGGTCTAAAATATGTGTATCTGGAGCGTTATGATACTTGGGAGGAGGCAGAGGCTGCGGCCACCTCTAACCTAAACGGAAAGTATACAGGCAGCACATGGGTCATGAACGTGGACAATAAGTACACCAATGAGGCCTACGCGGCCAATGTGGACAAGATCAATGAAAGGGCTTCTGACTACGATGTGGATGCCCTGAGGACCAATGTCATTGTGAAGGACAAGGTGGCGGCGACGGACAAGGAATCCAAACCCATAAAAATAGAAGGAGTTGGTTCTGGGTACTATATCATAGCCAATGTCTTTGCCAATCCCAACAATGCCAATAGGTTTGTGAAACTTCTCAATTCCTATGGGCTCAGCGCCAGCTATTTCATCAACCCTGAAAACAACTATCGGTATGTGTATCTAAAATACCATGAATCTTGGAACAATGCCCTGATCTCCTATTATTCAAGATTGAACGACGCCTATGATGACAAGATGTGGATCATGAAGGTAAGTACGGACCTAATAACCTAGTAGCACAAATCATCAAAGGAAGTAGCTAAACTGCGTAATGATTGGAAAAGAAGCCGAGGG
>CAKZLG010000172.1 GCA_937125035.1 uncultured Maribacter sp.
GGGGAATGAGTTGTTTGGTCACAAAATCTGGATTGTCATAAAAACTTTCGGTCACGGCATTGGTGGCCAAGTCAAACCGAAGCACCCGTTCTTCGTTGAAATTGCCATTGGGGTTTTCATCCCTTAGGGCCACAAAAAAACTATTGTCTGCCAAAGAGCCCACCATGCCCACAGCACCACTATCCACCGAATTGGAGTTGAAGGAAAAGGCTGTTGTAAAGGCAAGGGGGCCACCTGGTACTTGTTGAAAATCTGTGTTCGTCTTTGGGGTCAAGACCACATCTAAACTTGCCGTTTCCGAAAAAGTCAGCGTACCAATCAGTTCATTGGCCCCATTAACGGTGAGGTCAATGGCATTGTCACTGCTAAAAATGGCGGTGGCGCTGTTCTCCTCAAAATCAAACGTTAGGGTTTCTGGCGAAATGTAGAAATCTAACTTCGCTTCTTCCGCAGAAGTGGCCAAGATAGCAATGGCATTATTTTGGCGCCACTCCAGACTTCCCTCGAATTCAGTTTTCCCGGTCATGGCCATGCGGCTGAACACAAATTCGTCATCTGTAACGTTAAAATTGCTGCTAATGTCAAAAGAGCCAGTACTATTATTTAGAATGGCATTGGCAATCTTCCATGTTTTTTCAGCGCCTCCGGTAAGGTTGGCTATGACCTCTGTTCGTGAATTTGCCAATACAACGGCAGGGTCTTGGGCGGGTTCTTCTTCCTCTTCAACGGGTGTTTCCGTGGGCTGTTCAATAACCTCTTCTTCTGGGTCCATGACGACATCGTCATCCTTACAGGCGTTGCCCAAAAAAAAGAATAGAAGCAATAGGGGCATTAGGTTTTTAGACTTCATGATTTTCATATTTAGTTCATGGCCGTAAAATTAAAGGGGTAGATGGGAGGGTTCAATACCCAATTACGGGTATATTTTGAATTGGGCGGTACCGTTCATTTGTAGTACTTTACGAAAAAATATACCGCGTATTGGGTATTTTTAGATAGCTTAAGGTTCACGTACTTTGAAATACACCAAAAACTACACTAAAATGAAAACCTTGAAGAGTATTGCCCCGTTATCCCTTTTCTTGCTATTGGCCATATGCCCTCTATTACTGCAGGCCCAAGAAAGGCCCATGGGAGATGGCCTGGTGGTCATTAAAAAAATTCTGAACGACCCCAAGCAGGCCTATAGTTCTACCATAGACCTGAACGATGACAGGAAACAGTTGATCATGGCCGGGCAAAATTACCAGACCAATTATGGTATTTATGCCGCCATTAAAATGGCCCCTTCTTCTTTGGGATCCAATTACAGGACCTTAGAACAAATAGAATTTGAAATTGTAAATTACAAACCCACCTATTTTATAGGGTTAGACTCTGTAGTGGTTTCTACCACAAGGGCTCTAGATGGCCTTACGTTTAAAATTTATACCAAGGCTATGTCAAACACCACCGCGATTACCATGAATAAAGCAGCCCTTAAAGACATTCATTTTGAGGAAGGCAGTTATCTGCACTCAGAACGTTATCTCAACCCTATGTTTCCACAAAAAGATGCCAATGGCCAAGTGCAGTTCATGGAAGATGGGGAGGTAGTCTGTATGGCGGACAATGGCTTGGCGTTTGATTTTGAGTTTTTCTACAAGGATGGTGACCTTGTGGTCCGGAGGGAACCCTATGACCTGCTACAATTGGGCACGAAAACTTATTTGGGTGAAGCACCATCCGGCATGCCAGGAAAACGATGTAAGCAAAGTTTCAACAAGATCGTATTTTAATGCTTAGAAGCCTGTGTTGTTTGTTTTTACTTTTCAGTTTATCGTGTTGGTCAAACACGAGCGAGCTCGTGGCCTTTTTTAAAGCGAATAAAAACCAAGATTTTGATGCGGCCCGTGAGATTACCGAGAACTTGTATGACCCCGTAATTAAAGATCATTTACGCCTTTTACTAGAGCTTGTGTCCCAAACTACTGTGGACACCACTAATTTGGTGGAAATGCGCTCACAGGAAAATATTGTTCTTACGTTTGTGAAACACCTCATTTCAGGATACCAACAGCATTACGCGGTAAAGCCAAACAATCTTGAGGCCTTCAAGT
>CAKZLG010000173.1 GCA_937125035.1 uncultured Maribacter sp.
AGTTCGTGGGAACTGAGGCCCGTGCCCGCCTTTGGCGAATAAGGCTGTATGGTATACCCTTTGTAAATGAGGTCCTTTTCATAGATCTGCTTCAACAACCACCAGACAGATTCCATATACTTGGGTTCATAGGTAACATAAGGGTCCTCCATATCTACCCAATAGCCCACCATTTCCGTCATTTCGTTCCAGACATCCGTATAGCGCATTACGGCCTTTTTACAGGCTGCATTATATTCCTCTACTGAGATTTTGGTGCCTATGTCCTCTTTTGTGATGCCCAGCTCCTTTTCCACACCAAGTTCTATGGGCAGCCCATGGGTGTCCCAACCTGCTTTGCGTTTCACTTGATGGCCTTTCATGGTCTTGTACCTGGGGAATATGTCCTTAATGGTACGGGCCATAACATGGTGTATTCCGGGCATTCCGTTGGCAGACGGGGGGCCTTCGTAGAACACGTACGGTGCCTTGCCTTCCCTGGAGGAAATACTTTTCTCAAAGATGTGGTGTTCTTTCCAATAGGCCAAGACCGATTGGGCCACTTGGGGCAGATCCAATCCCTTATATTCTGCGAACTTCATAAGAAATGCTTGTTTCTCTTGGGTTAAAGGCCGCAAAATTAGTGAATTTAGGTCTTATTGTTGGGCTTCACCATACTAAAATGGTCACGAAGCCTTAAATGTGGTGGAACACCAATGCTACGTCTGCCTCAACCCTCATCCTTAGATTTTCTTCGGCCCATATTACAAGAACAACATACCATTACGCCCCAAACGGAAAAAGCTGTATGGACGTACGGTAGGAAGCTCAAAAGTCATTTGGCTCAGTGTTCCAAGTGTATTTGTTGAGAATAAAACATCCAACAAGCAGATTTTAACGTAGATGTAAGGAATCATAAACACTAAACAACATGAAAAAAGCAATCTTAAGTTCCTTGGCAGTATTGGCCATCACTTTTTCACTTACGTCTTGTAGGGAGACGGCAGACAAGGCCAAAGAGGCCGGTGATGCCGCCACGGAAGCCGTTGAAAATGCGGGCGATGCTGCAGAAGGCGCCATGGACAAGGCCGGTGAGGCCGTGGACAAGGCCAAAGAAGAGGCTGGACAGGCCATGGATGCCGCAAAAGAGGCAGGCAATGAGGCCATGGATTCCGTTAAGGAAGCTGCTGATGGTGCCATGGATGAAGCCAAAGAAGCCGGCGAAGAAGTGAAAAAGGCCGCTGAAGATGCCGCCAACAAAGTAGGTGACAAGGCCAAAGCCGTAGAGGACGCCATAAAGAACTAACTCTTTTTAGGTAAAAACAGCGTATGTAAGGGCCCGATCGTGTATCGGGCCTTTTCAGTTAAAAAGCAATACTGGCACCCACTATAAAATTACTTCCAGGGGCCACAATGCCCGAAGAGTATGTACGGTACCTTTGATCGGTCATGTTTTCCCAGTTAAGGCTAAATTTCAACCTATGCGTAAGTTCGTATTGCGATCTAAAGTTCAATGTATACCACGAAGGCGAAAATGGGTTCCCTTGCGCATCTTGGGCATATATATATTCTTTGGCCCGTTCTGAAAGTGCCAAGTCCCCAAAAGCGATTTCCCCGTTAAAGTTCACGAACAGATCGGTCTTCAGCTTTCGTCCTTTCCAAAGCAAATGAAAATCCCCAAAAGTGGGGGCCGCGTGCCTCGCAGGGGAATCGGTGCCGTCTTCTTCCTCTTCAATCCCTTCTGTGAATGTGATGTTCGCGGAAAGCGACCATTGTGGGTCCAAATAGGCGTCCATACCCAATTCAAAACCGTACACATAGGCCCGGGCCGCATTCTGTATGGCCTGTACGTTACTTAGTTCCCCACCGTATTGTATCTCATCCATGCCGTTGAAACTGAAATCACGGCGCACTAGGGCATCCACCAAATACGTATAGTAGGTGGCTCCCTTAAGTACCACTTTATCGTTGAAATTTTTTTGGACGCCCACCTCCGCATTATAGGCATATTCAGGTTCCAGGTTTGGATTGGGCACCACTACGGACCCTGGCTCGGAATCAAATATCTTTCCTATATCGTCTATATTCGGGGCTCTAAAGCCCGTGGAGCCATTGAAGGTCACCTGTAAATTTCGTTTTGGAAACCAACTGAACCCAAAGCTACCGGTAAGGGCACCTGTGCTCAGATCGGCCACATCAAACGGAAAATCATAGAAACGCCTATCAAAGAGGGCGTCTACCCATACATGACTGTAGCGCACCCCAGAGAGTAGGGTTACATTGGGGCTGGCCCTGTATTCCCCGTTCATGTAGCCGGCCAAACTTTTCCACGTGGATCCATCAGGGTACCTGGCTGGCGCGGGACCCTGGTCTCCGGTCACTATATTTTTATCCATTCCTTCAGAATGCACCTTGTTATAAATGTATTCCGTACCATAATACAACCTAAAATCGCCCATTTTTTTGTTCTCAAAATCCAAGTTGAGGTTGATGCCATCCACGTGCTCCTTGGTTGTATTACGTATGGCCCCCTGAAAATCGCGATTGTTCCTGCTCTCGTGAAAATTTTGATAGGCCGCCGTTAATCTTACCCGATCGTAAAATTGACCATTGCCCTGTTTGGTGATCTGAAGATTCCCCATAAACCACCTTTGCGGGCCATAAAACCACTCGGCCGAACGCAGACCAAGACCATCACCAGTGGGGCGTATCAGCCGATCATACCTCCCAAAATCAGAAGTCTCTGAAAAATAAAGTCCCATCTGGGCGGACCAATTGGCATTGGGCCGGTACAGGATTTTTTGGTTGAGATTGATTTGGTCATACCCAGAGCCCACTTGTTCCTCTGGATCCTCATTGCGCACCAGACGATCTTGCCCATCGATCCTGCGCACAAAATTGGTGCGAAGGTAGGAATCCCTGCCATGGCTGCCCATTCTCAAATTGCCGAAGTCACTCCTGGAAACACTGGTATATGAACCCCATTTTGCACTGCCCAGCACCACTTCAGAATGCACGGTGCTCTCCTTATTGGCCGAAGAGAACCGATAATCCGCTCCCCCAAAAACCAAAAGGCTATCATTTTGGGAAAGTACGGGCGACTTGGTATAAAAATTCATAACGCCCCCAATGGCATCACTTCCGTAAATGACCGATCCCGGACCAAAGATAATCTCTGTGTTCTTTATGGTAAAGGGATCTATGGATATGACATTTTGTAGGTTGCCGCCCCGGAATATGGCATTGTTCATGCGCACCCCATCCACGGACAGTACAAGCCTATTCGTGGCAAACCCCCTGATCATTGGGCTGCCTCCCCCCAATTGGCTTTTTTGGACGAACACCTTTCCACTTTGTTGCAATAGATCCGCAGAAGTCTGTGGCGCAGCAAAAGCAATGGATCGTGCATCTATGGAGGCTATTTTATTGGGAATGTCCTTTTTTTGCTGTTCCCACTTGGAAACGGACATCACTACCTCCTCCAACTGTTCCGTTTTAATGACCAGATATAGTTTATACCCCAGTTTCCGAAGCTGGTTCTTGGTGGTCTGCCCAGGTTCATAACCCAAATGTTTAAGGTAAATGGTCTCATTTGCACTGAATCCGTTCACATTGAAGGTACCGTCAAAATCCGTAATGGCCACGACACTTTTATCTTTATTGTACACGGCAACGTTGGCAATGGGCTCTCTAGTGTCCTTGTCCAGTACTTTTACGTTTTGTGACCACAGAAAGGTTGCCGATAAGAGGAAGCCTAAAAAAGCTAGTTTTCGCATCTACCCAAATACTTCGTTTAACACCGCCAAAGAGCGCGGTTTCTTGAAACCCTGCAAATGTAGCTCAAAATACAAGAGAAGGGATTTCAATATGGCCTGGCGCCCTGCTTTGTTCATTTTTATGGTATGGATGGCATCAAAATTTGTGCCCAAAAAAGCTTTGAAATAATTTAATTCTTCCTTTTCCAGCATGGGGTTCAACGAAGGATTCTCCACAAAATCCCCTTCCACCAAGTCAAAATAGGGAGCCTCTATATGCTCCGTATCTGGATAAAAGCCCAGATATTTGGTAAGCGCCAACATAAAATAGATATGGAAATTGGAGATTTCGGTATGGGTGTCCAGCCATTGTAGGGAAGCCTCTAAAAACTGGAACAAAGGTCGGTTCTCTTCCTCCTCACGCACGCTATTGCCCAAGACTTCCGCCAGGAACAGGGTCATGGCATTTTTGGTCACATGGGTATGCAGGCTTTGGTAGTGGTACTGTACCTTGGCCTCTCCAATACGCTCCAAAGTACCTTTGTTCCTATGGTGGGCCACAATCTCCAATTGTGTCAATGGCAAAAAATAAGCGGCCTTTACCTTTCCCCTTTTGGAGGCCAATACCCCTTTCAACATGTAAGACTTTACCCCGTTAGAAGCCGTAAAAGCCCTAACAATGAGACTGGTGTCCCCATATTTTATGGCGCTGAGGACAATGGCTTTGGTGGTTACTTGCATGTGGAAAAGAAAAAACAGTTATAGCTGGTCACAAAGTTACTTGCTACCAACCACAACTGCTTCTTTTGAATGGGTAATTTTGGTGGAATTAAATGACCCCCTGCGCCAACATGGCATCGGCTACCTTAACGAAGCCCGCAATATTGGCCCCCTTCACGTAGTTACAATATCCATCCTCTTCCTTTCCAAATTCAATACATGATTCGTGGATATCCTCCATAATGCCTTTTAGACGTTCATCGACCTCGTTGCGCGTCCAGCTGATACGGAGAGAGTTTTGGGACATTTCAAGACCGGATGTGGCCACACCCCCGGCATTGGAGGCCTTTCCTGGTGCAAACAGTAACTTGGCATCGTGGAACGCATGTATGGCCTCTGGGGTTGAGGGCATATTGGCCCCTTCGGATATACAGATACAGCCGTTCTTGATCAAGGCATTGGCATCGTCACCATTCAGCTCGTTCTGCGTAGCGCAGGGCAGGGCCACATCACAAGATACCTGCCAAGGTGGTTCCCCTTTGTGGAGGGTGGCATTGGG
>CAKZLG010000174.1 GCA_937125035.1 uncultured Maribacter sp.
CGGCAAACACTTTTTTTAATACAGCCGGATAATCTTTTGAGCCTACCTCGGATTCATTTGTAGTTCGATCTGTATCAACCGCCCTAGATTTGGGTGCTTCCTTGCAGGACATGTAAAACAATACCAAAAAAACCACGCAACTTCGTCGTAACATACCTTTTATCATTCGTTCTTAAACAACAGTCGATCGTTTGCACAATAGTTTACATAATACCCTATTTTTACGCACAATGTACAACACCAAACACATAAGCAGTGCACAAAACCCTTTGATAAAAAAAGTAGTGCTGCTCAAGGAAAAATCGCGCGAGCGAAAAAAAACGGGGCGTTTTGTTCTGGAAGGGCAGCGTGAACTCCAATTGGCCCTTATGGCAAGGTATACGGTGGAGACCCTTTTCTATTGCGAATCGCTTTTGACCGCTAAAGAATTACAGGCCTTGAGTGAAACAACTTGGGAACAATTCATTTCCGTGAGCCCGGATGTATATGCAAAACTGGCCCACAGAAACACCACAGAAGGCATCCTAGCGGTGGTAAGGGCCAAGGAACACCATTTGGACCAACTGCACATAAACACGGAAAACCCTTTGCTGTTAGTGGCCGAGGCTCCCGAAAAACCTGGAAATATCGGGGCACTGCTGCGCACTGCGGATGCAGCCAACATAGATGCCGTGATCATTGCCAATCCCAAGACCGATCTGTACAATCCCAACATCATCCGATCCAGTGTGGGCTGTGTGTTCACCCAACAGATCGCACTGGCCCCAACAACAGACATCATCGCCTTTCTCAAAGAAGCCCAAATACCCATGTACTGCGCCGCGCTACAGGCCTCCGATAACTATCTGAATGAAGACTACACGGGGCCAACGGCCTTGGTAGTGGGCACTGAGGATAAAGGGCTAGGACAGGAATGGCTGGGCGCTTCCAAAAGGAACATCATCATCCCTATGGAAGGACAGATAGACTCCATGAATGTTTCCGTATCGGCCGCAATACTTATCTTTGAGGCCAAAAGACAGCGCACAAGGGCCCATGGCCAATAACGTGAAGTGTAAACCAACAAACGCCCCCTATGGACGCTAAATTCATCTATTACAGCATAATCGGAATATTGGTTTTGGAGTTTGTATGGTCTACCTTTTTGAACCACCTCAACGCTAAGCGCTTCAACCAACCCATTCCGGAAGAACTTAATGACCTATATGACGATGAAGCATATGAGAAATCACAGGCGTATAAAAAAACCAACCATAGGTTTGGATTGGTTTCCTCATTGTTTTCCCTGGCCATGGTACTCGGGTTCATTATTTTTGGGGCCTTCAACTGGATAGATCAGTGGGCGCAACACCTTACCGACAACAGGATTGCCCAGGCGCTCCTGTTTTTTGGCACCATTATGTTGGGTAGTGATCTTTTGAGCACCCCTTTTGCCTATTACCAAACCTTTGTCATTGAAGAACGTTTTGGCTTCAATAAGACCACATTGTCCACTTTTTTTATGGATAAAATAAAAGGTTGGCTGATGATGATCATCTTGGGCGGGGCCATCCTAGCGGCCATCATTTGGTTCCTGGAATGGGCAGGCACCCAATTTTGGCTCTATACATGGGGCATGGCGGCCGCCTTCATCCTTTTTATGAATCTGTTCTATAGTAAAATCATAGTGCCGTTGTTCAACAAACAGGAACCTTTGGCACCCGGAAGCCTCAAAGAAAAAATAGAGGACTATGCCGAAACAGTGGGCTTTGAGCTACAGAACATCTTTGTGATCAATGGCTCCAAAAGATCCACCAAGGCCAATGCCTATTTCTCTGGCTTTGGAAAACAAAAAAGGGTGACCTTGTACGACACCTTGATCAACGATTTGGAAGAAGACGAGATCGTGGCGGTCTTGGCGCATGAAGTGGGGCATTATAAAAAGCGGCACATCCTCTTCAACCTTTTGGCTTCCATACTGTTGACGGGGCTCATGCTTTTTATCTTATCCCTATTCATAAACAACCCCTTGCTCAGCATGGGCATAGGGGTGGAACGCCCCAGTTACCACGCCGCGCTCATAGCCTTTGGAATATTGTACAGCCCCATCTCAGAACTCACCGGCACTGTGATGAACCATTTTTCCAGAACCTTTGAATACCAGGCGGACGACTATGCCAAAAGTACCTTTTCCGCTACGCCGCTGATCACATCGCTCAAAAAACTGTCCAAAAACAGCCTGAGCAACCTCACCCCCCACCCCGCTTACGTTTTTATGCATTACTCACACCCGCCGTTGATCAATCGCATTAAAAATTTAAAGGCATAATTTTTGTTGTTTGGAAATGTGGATTGTGCTAACTTTAATCTAGTTATGGATGAAATTGCCGTAGAAAAAGAAAACAAGCTCATAGCCCAGCAGTACAAGGAATTGTTGCGCATTAGTTACCAAACCTTAACGGACGATGACAAAAAGCTCATCCGTTCCGCTTTTGAGGTAGCCGTGGATGCGCACAAGGACCAAAGAAGAAAATCGGGCGAAGCCTATATCTTCCACCCCATTGCCGTTGCCAAGATCGTAGCGTCTGAAATTGGGTTGGATGCGGTTTCCATTGCCTCTGCCCTCTTGCACGATGTAGTAGAGGACACCCCGTACACTTTGGACGATATTGACCGTATCTTTGGCGAGACCGTGGCCCGCATCGTGGACGGACTTACCAAGATCGCCCATCTCAAAAAGGACATGAACATCTCCCAACAAGCGGAGAACTTCAGAAAGATGCTCCTTACCTTGAATGACGATGTACGGGTGATCATCATTAAGATTGCGGACAGGTACCACAACATGCTCACCATGGACTCCATGCCAGAGCACAAGCAGGTGAAAATCGCTTCTGAAACACTGTATATCTATGCTCCCCTTGCGCACAGAATAGGCCTGTACAATATAAAGACGGAGTTGGAGGACCTCAGCCTAAAATACACAGAGCCAGAGGTATACGACGATATTAAGGGTAAAATTGAGGAGAGCAAGGAAGAACAGCAGGCGTACATAGATGCGTTTTCGGACATAATAGACAATTCTTTGCAAAAAGAGGGGCTGCATTACACCATAAAGGGGCGAATGAAATCCATCTTCTCCATGCGAAGGAAGATGAAGACGCAAAACGTCACCTTTGATGAAATCTATGACAAGTTCGCGCTGAGAATCATTTATAAATCCGATGCCAAGAATGAAAAATTTCTAGCGTGGAAGATCTACTCCATTGTCACGGACCACTTTACGCCCAATCCTGTACGATTGAGGGATTGGATATCCTCCCCAAAATCCACAGGTTACGAGGCACTGCACATTACCGTTATGGGCCCCAAGGGGAAATGGGTGGAAGTGCAGATCCGCAGTGAACGCATGCATGAGATTGCGGAAAAGGGCTATGCCGCACATTTTAAATACAAGCATGGGGACCAAAAAGAGCAAGGTATAGAAGTGTGGCTCAACAGGTTGCAGGAGGCCCTAGAGAACGCCAATGCCAATGCGGTGGACTTTGTGGAGGAATTTAAACTAAACCTCTACTCCAAGGAAATATTCGTGTTCACTCCCAAAGGAGAGCTGAAATCCTTGCCCAAAGGGGCCACCCCATTGGACTTTGCCTTCAACATCCATACTGAGGTGGGGATGGGCACCCGTGGGGCCAAGGTGAATGGAAAGTTGGTACCGCTCAACAGTACCCTGCACAGTGGGGATCAAGTGGAGATCATCACCTCTGAACATGCAAAGCCCAACCAAAATTGGCTGGACTATGCAACCACGGCCCGGGCACGTGCCAAAATAAAGTCCGTGTTGCGCGAGGAAAAGAAGTCGATCGCGGAAGATGGTAAAGAGATTTTACGGCGTAAGCTGAAATCCCAAAAAATCACCATTAATGAGGACGTGGTGAACAAAATGGTACTGTTCTTTAAACTTAAGACCAGTTTGGACCTCTTCTACAGGGTGGGCAATGGATCTATAGACAACCAGAAGATAAAGGATTTTGCATCATCCTATAGCAATGCCTTTATCAGCTTCTTCAAAAATAAGATGAGAAGGGCACCGGTACAGGAGGATATAGATAAGGATGAGATCACGTCCAAATACGATCTCTTGGTCTTTGGCAAGGAAGAAGAAAAATTGGATTATAGGCTTTCCCAGTGCTGCAACCCCATTCCGGGAGACGATGTGTTCGGCTTCGTAAGTGTCTCAGAAGGCATAAAGGTGCACAAGAAAAATTGCCCCAATGCCATCTCGCTACAATCCAATTATGCCTACCGCATCATCAGCGCCAAATGGATAGACTCCTCACAGGAAGAGTTCCGGTCAGACATCCGTTTAACGGGCATAGACAACCTAGGCTTGGTCAGTGAGATCACTGAAATGATATCCAACCACATGCACGTGAACATGCGCAACCTCAACTTCAGTTCAGAGGGCGGTACATTTACCGGCCAAATTACCGTTGTTGTTAAAAACAATGCCATATTAAAAAAGCTCATAGACAATTTAAAGCAGATCGGGGGCATAGATAAAGTGATACGGGTGTAAAGGCAAATTAAAATTTAGCTGTACATTTGCACATTAAGGTTACGAGCATGGCTACCGATAAAAATCAGGAAATTGTAAAGAACGTATTTACCACTTTTCTAGAAGAGAACGGGCACAGAAAAACACCCGAACGTTACGCCATATTACAAGAAATTTATGAAAGTGACGATCATTTTGATATAGAATCCCTCTATATCAAAATGAAGAACAAAAACTATAGGGTAAGCAGGGCCACACTATACAATACCATAGAACTCTTGTTGGACTGCAAGTTGGTGCGCAAGCATCAATTTGGTAAAAACCAGGCCCAATACGAGAAATCTTATTTTGATCGTCAGCACGATCATGTTATCCTTACCGATACGGGTGAGGTCATGGAATTCTGCGACCCTAGAATACAATCCATCAAAAAGACCATAGAAGAGGTGTTCAACATAAAGATCAACACCCACTCCCTCTATTTCTATGGTACAAAGAACAAAACCGAAGATCAATAAAACAATCAAGCAAGAAGTACATGGCAGTAGATTTATTGTTGGGCCTACAATGGGGTGACGAAGGAAAAGGAAAAATAGTGGATGTCCTCACACAAGATTATGACATCATTGCCCGGTTTCAAGGGGGCCCCAATGCAGGGCATACGCTGGAGTTTGATGGCATTAAGCATGTGCTCCATACCATTCCCTCCGGTATTTTCCATAAGAACGCCATTAATGTGGTGGGCAACGGAGTGGTGATAGACCCTGTTATCTTTAGAAAGGAATTGGAGGCTTTAGAGCAATTTGATTTAGACATCCAAACCAAATTGCTCATTTCCAGAAAGGCACATTTGATCCTGCCCACCCACAGGTTGCTGGATGCGGCCAGTGAGACCGCAAAGGGCAAGGCAAAAATTGGCTCTACCTTAAAAGGTATAGGGCCCACGTATATGGACAAGACCGGAAGGAACGGAATGCGCGTGGGCGATTTGGAACTGGGCGATTGGAAAGAAAAGTACAGGGCCTTGGCCAATAAACATGAGTCCATGATCAGCTTTTATGATGTGGACATACAGTACGATCTCGCCGAACTGGAAGCCGAGTTTTTCGCATCCGTAGCCTCTTTAAAGGACCTACAGTTCATAGACAGTGAGGAATATCTTTACCAAGCCCAAAAAAGCGGCAAAAAGATTTTGGCCGAAGGGGCACAGGGCTCCTTGTTGGACATTGATTTTGGCACCTATCCCTTCGTTACGTCTTCCAACACCACGGCAGCGGGGGCATGCACCGGTCTTGGTGTGGCACCGAACCAGATAAAGGACGTAAAAGGTATTTTCAAGGCATACTCCACCCGTGTGGGCAGTGGGCCATTTCCCACAGAGCTCTTTGATGAGGTGGGCGAAACCATGGGCCGTGTGGGCAACGAATTTGGGGCCACAACGGGCAGGCCCAGACGCTGTGGTTGGTTAGACCTGGTGGCATTGAAATATGCCGTACGCATCAACGGGGTCACGGAACTCATGATGATGAAGGGCGATGTGCTGAGTGGTTTCGACCAATTGAAAATATGCACCGCCTACCATTATAAAGGTAAAAAAATAGACCATCTCCCTTACAATATAGAGGCTGAGAACGTAACGCCCATATACACCGAAATGGAGGGTTGGCAAGAAGACCTCACCAAAATGAGCGAGGCCCAACAGTTGCCCAAAGCTTTGAATGACTATATCTCCTTTTTGGAAAAGGAATTGGAAGTGCCCATCAAAATTGTGTCAGTAGGGCCAGATAGAAAGCAGACCATATACCGGTAACCATAAAAGCGGCTTCCTAATGAAAGACCATCAAGAACTCCAACGTTCTTTTGATGGTCTTTTTTTAGTACCTTATACCGCCAAATAACAAATCCAGATAATGAAGAAATTGAAATTCCCCCTATGGTTGGCCCTTTTTCTTATGGTCATGGGCTGCAAAGAGACCAAAAAGGAGCATCTTCCATCTACGGCGTCTACCACTGAAAAGGCGGCCGAAGAAGAATGGATCGTTCTTTTTGACGGTTCCAGTACGGACGGTTGGCGTGCTTATAACGGAGAAGGTCTACCTCCAGGATGGACCATTGAGGACAGTACCTTGACCTTTAATACCGCCTTGGGGCTGGAACAGGAGTATACCGGTGGCACGGACATCATTTATGGTGATAGGGAATTTGGGAATTTTGAACTTTATGTGGAATGGAAATTGCCCAAAGGGGGAAACAGTGGTATTTTTTATCATCTTAAAGAGGGGTATAACGGGCCTCCGGAAGTGGCCCCGGAATACCAATTAATAGATGATGAGAACTATGCCGACATGCACGACCTCACCGAATACAACCTGAGTTTGGGCTATACGGAAAAGCCGGAAGAGCTGAAGCCATTACAACAAACGGCTTCTGATTATGCCATGCACCCGGCAGATGCATCCAAGAAAATACTACATCCTGTGGGGGAATGGAACAGTAGCAAGATCGTCTTCACGCCAGAGCAGGTGGAGCACTGGTTGAATGGCCAAAAAGTCCTATCTTTTAAGCCGTGGACGGATGAATGGTACGAAAAGAAAAATTCGGATAAATGGAAGAACAGTCCGGATTATGGAAAGTACAAAACAGGCTATATTGGGTTTCAAGACCACTCCAGTCCCATTTGGTTCAGAAACATAAAAATCAAGGAACTATAACATAACTGCTCAATACAATGAACAAAAGAGAATTTTTAAAAAATGCCGCGGCCCTTTCCTCTATGGCATTGCTGCCTTCGGGCATGTGGGCCATGTCTCCTGATAAGCGTCTGCGCACGGCCCATATTGGGGTGGGCAATATGGGCGGGGAAGACCTGAGGGATATTTCCTCCCACCCCAAGGTGGATGTCGTAGCCCTTTGCGATGTGGATTCCATCAATTTGGCCGAAGCTAAAAAATTGCACCCCAAGGCCAAAACCTATTCTGATTATCGCATCATGCTGCAGGAAATGAAGGATGAAATAGATGCCGTCATTGTTTCCACCCCAGACCATACCCATGCTCCTGCGGCTATGACGGCCATGGACCTGGATAAGCCCGTTTATTGCCAAAAACCCCTTACCCACTATGTTTCAGAGGCACGTGCCATGAAAAAAATGGCAGAGGAAAGAGGGTTGGTCACTCAAATGGGCATACAGGTACATTCTTTCTATGATTATAAATTGGCCACCTTATTGATCCAGTCCGGTATCATTGGCAAGGTGCATACCGTACGGGCGTGGTCCCCAAAAAATTGGGGCTATGACGGAACAATTCCCGAGGGTCAGGACAATGTGCCCCCAAACTTGGATTGGAATCTTTGGCTGGGCACCTCAGCGGAAAGGCCCTTCAAAGAAGATATGTACCATCCCGGCAACTGGCGGAAATTGGTGGATTACGGATGTGGAACGCTGGGTGATATGGGCGTGCATATATTTGACACCCCTTACAACGCTTTGGCCTTGGATGTACCCAAGACCATAAAAAATGAATGCAGGGCACCCAATGGGTATGGTTTTCCAGAAAACAATGTGGTCACTTATGAATTCCCAGCAACCCCCTATACCACAGATTCCTTGAAATGGGTCTGGTATGATGGTCCTGGGGCCCCTGCGGCGCATGAAGACCTCCTTTTGCCGGGAGCATCCGCCAAGCCATCAAAAACAGATGGTACCGCTTCACTGAAAGACAAGATGTCCTTAGAAACCAAAGCAACGGACGCCGGAGACCTGCCCGAACAAGGGGCCATGTTCATTGGCGAAAAAGGGAGGTTGTTGCTACCCCACTTCATGGAACTGCCCAAGAAAATCGTGGATGGCCAATATGTGGATATTTCCGCAGAGATCACCGCAGTGGAGAAAGCGAACAATATGGGCAAGCCCATTAGGAACTATACCTCAGAAGGACCAAAACACTATCATCAGTTCGTGGATGCCTGCCTGGGCACGGCAGAATGCAGTGCGCCCTTTTCCTATGCCGCAAGACTTACGGAAACCATCTTACTTGGGGTAATAGCGGGCCGCTTCCCCAACCAAACCCTACATTGGGACAGCGCCTCCGCCAAATTTCAGGAAGAAGAAGCCAATGCGTATCTGGAGGGGGATTACAGGTCTTTTTAAACGGGGAACAATATTGTCTACAAGGCTGAATAAAAAGGAGGTCATAGATGATTTACATAGTAAAATGAAATGCACTGATATGACGGCGATGAACATTGTTGAACTGGCTCCGGTGGCAAGAATAATCCCTATTGTTTAGATCAGGAACCTTTACGAATGTTAATTCTAAAACCAATACCCAAAGCCTATGACCCGTTTTGTTGAACTTTTAGC